>JBNNDZ010000078.1:0-2524 GCA_050285865.1 Puniceicoccales bacterium | reverse complement strand
GGCCTCCCACCGGACCCGCAAAACAGAAACGAGGATCGCGTAAGACAGCCCCCCCGCCACGACCATTGGCGTCATCCAACTGCCCATGCCAACCTGCCAGCCCAGCACCATCGCGAGCAACAGGCCAGTCACGACGACGAGCGGACGCATCACTGTGGGCGACCAAAACATTGCCTGCCATCATGCGCCAATCCTCCGTCCCGCCAATCCATTTTTGCGTGGCATGACACGGAGAAATTCAACCACTGATGACACAGATGGACACTGATCTTACGTGTGATTTTTTAGCCACGGATGGACTGCTTCGACCAGCTCAGCACAAGACGGATAAACGCGAATTTCTCACACGAGGATAATTCATTTTACACAAGCCTTCCAATAGCGCGAAGAAGCAATACACACCCTTTCTTTCCTTAGTTACCTTCTGTAAAGAATCACATCAGAGTGGATCCGCGTTCATCAGCGTCCATCCGTGGCTAAAAAATCACACGCCCAATCAGCACTCTCCGTGGCTAAAAAATCCAGTTGAGTCCCGATTGACTGAGCGGTGGTATAGGCCGCATCGCCACGCCTGTGCAGTCCGTTCGCAAATGCCTGTTCCTTGAACTGTGGGGACTGGGGGACGCGGTGTTGGCCGCACATGCGATGCGCGCGGCGTTGGAGGCCGGGGCGGAGGTTCACGCCCTCGTCAAGCCCGGCTCCCGCGCCCTGCTCGAACCTGCTTTCCTCGAGGTGCGCTGGATCGAATTCAACGCGCCGTGGACCGCCTTTCGAGGGAAATATCAACTGTGGCGCTGGGACTGGCTGGCGTTGTTTCGGCTTATTGGCCAACTGCGACGCGCATGCTTCACGGATGGCTTTTCCGCGCGACCCGATCCGCGCGACCACTTACTCCTTTGGCTCGCCGGGATAAAGAATCGGCGAAGTTTTCGTCACCATTGGAGTCGCCCCCTGCTCAACGCCGGGCTGGACTGGCCACCTGCCCCGCATCACCGGGCGGAGGACTGGTCTGCCCTCGCACGCGCTGCCGAACTTACACCGACTGACACCCCCAAGCTACCCCCGCAGGCCTACGCGTCACATCTGCCTGAGCAACTCAATGGCCTGCCGCGTCCGTGGGTCGTTCTCCACACCGGTGCCGCGCAGCCGACCCGGCGATGGCCCGAGGCGCACTGGCGCGCAGTCATGGAGCAGCTTCAGCGCGAGCAGACATTTTCATTGATACTGCTCCCCGACCCGACAGGGCATGGCCAAGCCCTTGCACCGCAGGCCGACGCCGTTCTGGAGAATCTATCGCTGCCGGCACTGGCGGCAACGCTGGCGGCGGCGGATGCGGTTCTCGCGCACGACTCCGGCCCCGCGCACATTGCCGCAGCACTGGATACGCCCGTTTTCGCCGTGATGGGACCGAACTACCCGGAGCGTTTCGCGCCGAGACATCCACGGGCAAGCTTTCTGCATGATCCGCAGTGCCCGCATTTTCCCTGCAAGGATTACTGCCACTTCGACGAGCCCCGCTGCCTGACGCACCTGACCGCTGCGCGCGGCCACGCCGACATCGCACCCTGGCTCGCCGAAAACCTTCGCCTTGCTGCGGACGACCATCTAGCCCATGAAAATCGATAGGGCCGGAGTTATGAGCCATCCCTAGTCCTAAAAAGCAATCTCCGTAGAAATACACAAAACATGAGACTCTCGCTCTTGCGATTCATGCGCCATTTTGCGGCCATTCACTGAAAAATTCGATGACCAAGCCGAACACGCAAAACTACTGTATCGCCTGGATTGTCGCCGCGATCCTCGGGCTGGCGGGCGTGGCGCTGTTTCAGTTTTTCGGCAACAATGTGCGGACCTACATCGACACCAGTTCGCTCTTTGTATGGTGGTCGCACCAGTGGACGAACCCCCGCAGCCAAACCGAGTATGGGCCCATCATCCTGCTCGTCGCCGTGGCGCTGGCGGTCTGGAACTGGCGGCGTTCGCCCGGGGACTCCTCCGCTCCGCGGCCGGGCATTGCCTTTATTCTGCTCACAGGTGGGGTCGCCATACACGCCGGCGGACTGGTCGTCGAGCAAGCGCGCCTATCGATTGTGGGACTCTTGTTCTTCATCAATGGGCTGGCCTGGCTCGCAGGCGGTGCACGGGCGGGTCGGGCAACCGCATTTCCGCTGGCTTTCACGCTGTTCGCCCTTCCATTGGAATTTCTTTTCGACGAGTTCGGTTTCTTCCTGCGACTCGCCGTCATCCAAAGCGCAACCGCCATTGCGCACGTGCTTGGCATCGAAGTGATTCGTAATGGCACGCATTTGATTTCGCCGGACGGGACGTTCAATTACGACGTCGAACCGGCGTGCTCGGGAATTCGATCGCTGGTCGCACTGGCGGCGTTGTCGCTGCTCGTCGGCTACTGTTGCTTCCGTTCGTGGTGGCGGCGCGGGCTGCTGTTTTTCCTCGCATTCCCGTTCGCCTACGTGGGCAACGTGGCACGGATTTTCGCAATCATCCTCGCGGCGGAATGGTTCGG
>JBNNDZ010000077.1:0-3831 GCA_050285865.1 Puniceicoccales bacterium | reverse complement strand
CGCCTCCCCACCTCGCATGAGCCACCCTGCCACGGACATTTTCCTTCACGCCTGCGACTGCCGCACGCCGCTGGGTGACGCCCGCGAAACATGGGCTCGGCTGCTGGACGGGGAAATCGCGCTCCGGCCCGAAGTTCCGCTCTGGGACTCCGAAGAACGCGTCCCCCTGGCCCTGATGGGCGCAATGGACGACCTCGCCACACCGCGCTGGCTTGCGCCCAGTGCCGAGCTATTACGCGGCGCGCCGGACCGCCCCTGGGGCACCGCGCGCTACCCCGTCGTGGTGACGAGCAGTAACTTCGGCATCGACCAGATGCTGGCCGCGCACCGCACCGGCGAAGAACATTTTCAAGAGCACGCCACGGCAATGCGGGCGGTCAATGCCATCGCCAAGGCACAAGGCTGGGGCCCGAACCGGACCATCATTTCCAACGCCTGCGTCTCGGCGCAACTCGGCCTGCTCCACGCCCAGCGCCTGCTCGAAAACGACCTCGCCGACGAAGCGCTGGTGTTCTCCTTCGACTTCCTGAGCCACTTTGTCGTGGGCGGTTTTCATGCGTTAAAAATCCTCAATGCCGATTTCCCCCAGCCTTACGCAGCGCGCGAGTCCGGTGCCATCGGCCTTGGCGACGGGTTGGGCTACGCGGTGCTCAGCCGGGAAAAATCGCCCTACCGCCTCGCCGCTGTCGCCACGCACAGTGAGTTTCACCACATGACCGGTAACGACCCCTCCGGTACCGGATTCGATGCCGTCATCGCCCCGATGCGCGAAGCCGCACAAAGCCGCCCGGTCTTCATCAAAGGGCACGGCACCGGCACCCTCGAAGCCGGTCAGCTCGAAGCCGAGGCCGCCCACCGCACATTCCCCGAGGCGCGGCTGGCGTCCTGGAAGGGTTCACTTGGCCACACGCTGGGCTCCTGCGGCATTGTCGAGTTGGCCATCACCAAGATCGCCTTCGACGAGAACCGCGCCCCGGGCAACGTCGGGGCCGCCGCACCCTATTTCGCTCCCAACGTCGAACCCGGCCCCATCGACCTCACCCACTGCGCAGGTGCTATCCTGCTCAGCAGCGCCTTTGGTGGAGCCCATGCCGCCCACCTTTTGACCCGTGATTAGACGCGCCATCACCATCGCAACCGCCACCCAGCCCGTTACCACGCTCCCCCCCGAGCGCGTGAAGGCCCTGCGTAAAAATTTCAGCCCGCTCGCCGCCCGGCGCTTGACCACCCTGCCCCTCCTGCTCGGCGAGGTGTGCCGCGACGCCCACCCCGCCCCCGACGACGAATGGGTGTTCGCCTCGCAATTCGGCGGCTCGGTCAGTCTGGAGCGCTACCTGGGCAGCTTCCCCAACCCCAGCCCGCTGCATTTTCAAAACTCAATCCAGCCCGGCCCCATCGACTTGGTCAACGTCGCCCAACGCCAACCGGCAGCCCTGCTCACCCCGATCATCGCGGGTCGGGATGTCGTCGCCGAAGGTCTGCTCACGGCAATGATTTCCCCCGCGCCAGTCGTCCACCTGACCGGGGGCGAGGAGGCCGAACCGTGGACCGCGGACCGCGCCCTGGGCTCCCCGCTCAGCTACGCCTTTTATCTGAAGCTCGAAACCAGCGCCGACGCCGCCCTGGGCGAAATCTCCTTCCACCCCGGCGAAACGACGGACAGCGGCTTGTTTGCGGAAGATTTCCCGGGCGTCCTCCAGCGCCGTGAAGCCATCACCATCGGCCTGCCCGAACGCGGTACGTTGCGCATCAGATGGGCCTAGCGCAGCCACGCAATCCGGGCCCTAGCTGGGGCTTTCGCACGATTCACTGGTGGGACCGCCACCTGCCGCGTTCCGTGCGCAATGCCGTGGTGTGGCTCGGCGGAGCCGTTGCCCGCGCCATCATGCCCGCCCAACGCGCGGCCTCCCACGAATACCTTCAGGCGCTCCTTGGCCGACCAGCAACCCGGGGCGAATCCATCCGCCAGTTTGAAGCCTTCACCCATTCGCTCCTGGCCAAGCTCCGCATGGGCGAGGTCGATACCCACGTCGACTGGCTCGATGACTCCCAGCGTGAAATCGGCAAAATCCTTTACGGCGACGAGCCCATCCTGCTGGGCACCTTCCACGTCGGCGCGTCGGACCTGCTCGGGTTCCACATCAAACAGACCGGCCGCCGCGTCTGCATGATCCGCCAGCGCGTGGAAAACTCGGAAGACATCGACCGCCTCATCGCCCGCTCGGGCGGCATGGTCGAATGCCTGTGGGTCAACTCCGAGGCCGAGATGATTTTCACCCTGCGCGACACCCTCGAAGCCGGCAAATCCCTCGCCATGCAATGCGACCGCGTGCAGCACGCATCGAAGTCCGAGGCCTTTGAATTCCTCGGCGCACGGCGGTTATTCCCGGTGACCATTTACCGGCTCGCATCACTCTATGAGCGCCCGGTTTTATTCTGCGTCGCCCTCCCCCAAGGCGAAGATTCCTTCGGCGTTGTGGCGCACGAACCGTTCTTTCCGACGGGTAATAAACGCGCCGACCAGCAAGCCGCGCACGCGCATTTTCAGTCGGTTTTGCACTGGCTGGAATCCCTGTTGCGCGCGCATCCTTATGAATGGTTTAATTTTTTACCGTTGAACCCAGCCTCCGTGGACGCCAATCCCAATCAGTGCCCAAAAGTCCCGACAGCGAACACGCCCCCCTCGGACGCTACCTGATCTATCTCGGATTGGTCGCGTTTTTCGGCGTCGGCGCACTCGGCTACAATGCATGGTGCCTGCTCAATAGTTGCCTGCCCGACAGCGAAACACGCCGCGCCTTATCACGCCGATTAATGGTCCGCTTGATGAAGACCTTCATCGCCGCGATCGAAGCTGGCAACGTCGGCAAAGTGCGTTTCAACGGCGTGCGCGAAGCTATCCCCAGCGGCCCGAGCCTCATCGTGGCCAACCACACCGGCCTGCTCGACGCCCTGTTCCTACTGGCCGAGCTCCCCGAAGCCGCCTGCGTTTTCAAGTCCAATCTGCGGCGTAGCCCCTTCTTTTGCGGGGTGATTCGCGAGAACGGATTCATTGCCAACGACGAAGGGCTGGACCTCCTTCACGCCATGGGCGAAACCCTCGCGCAAGGCCGCCCAATCCTCGTTTTCCCCGAAGGCACACGCACCGAAAAGCCACCGCTGGACACCTTCAAAGCGGGCTTCGCGCTGGTTGCCCGCCGCGCCGATGCGCCCGTGCACACCATCACCATTCGAAACTCCTGCGGCCTGCTTGCCAAAGGCGGGGGACTCTTCCGCCGCTACGCGACTACGTTTTCCTACACCTTCACGCCAGGCCCGACGTTCCGGGTCAACGACGGCGAAAAAGCCGTTCCCTTCGCTGAGCGAATTGAACGATACTTCCGCGAAAACCTTTCCGAAGACGACTTCGCCCCATGGCAGAATCGACGCGCAAACGCCTTGAAATAACGGTGGAAAACGGCTGCTGCGACGGCCATTTCCCCGGCAACCCCATCGTGCCCGCCGCTGCTCAGGCGCAATGGATGCTCGACCTCGCCGCCGCTCACTTTGCAACGCAAAGTATGCAAATCGACCGCCTCAAGCTTCACCGTGAACTCAAACCCGGCACCGTCGTCGACATCATAATCGAACCCAAAAACAACCGCCTCCACGCCTCCGTCCGCGACGCCGACGGTGCTTACTCCGAGATGTTCATCACCGCAACAAACCCGCAATAGCACATCCCGATGAGGTTGCTGAAAACTCCATTTGTTTCGAAACCTTAGTACACCTTTAAAACCACTCCCCCTTTTTTGCGCCCTCCTTAGCCTTTTAGCGCCCATTCCTCCCCCG
>JBNNDZ010000076.1:0-2939 GCA_050285865.1 Puniceicoccales bacterium | reverse complement strand
AGCTATCCACATCACGTAATATACTTAGAGATTCCAGAGTCAGACTCGGCATATCGGCTTCGATCCACAATTTGACTTCATAAAACTCAGCCGCTTTTACAAATTGCTTGCTGGGGGCGACTCTAAACAGAGCTTGATCCTTGTCCGAAGTCGTTTTCCCTAACGTCGCCGTTTCGAGATAGTTTCCGTTGGCATCAAACCAATTCGCCTGAACGATAAGATTACCACCGCGGAGCGCATACTGCACTTCCAGCGCATCATCTTGCTGATATTTTATCCGCTCGGCGGGTGCCAACCAAACGCTGCTGGCTAGCGACTTCACCCGAAGTTCATCACCTTGGGCGGTAACCTTCGCATCCGAGTTTGCGGTCCAATTTGAAGGATTCAGTGAGATATCATCGGCTGAGACAAACAGCGGAGCGACGATGAAAGCGAGGGACGTAGACAATAATTTAGGGCTAATTTTCATGTCTGCAACGGGTTAGGGTTTCCACTTCCAAGGGTCTTTGGGATCACCGTTGTAATCGGTGTCCGCGCGGTATTGATCAATTTCTTCTTTGCTCATAAATACGACACTGCCATCAGCCATACAATAGTGAGCACCAGTGTCGTCATAGAAATTATAAGTTTCGGCGTTCAAACCTTCGAATTCTGCAACGCCGACCACAGCGCCGGAATTATCGATGGCACCTCCAAAATTTTCCCCAACCAACATCACCGTCGGTGGCACGAGCATGGCTGATGTTGCTTGCTCCGTCCGGTTTTTCGGCCATGGACTCCGGTAGCCATTTTGCAAAAAAGTATAAGTGGCTGAATTGACCGCATAACTGCGCGGCGTTCCATCAAGTCGCCGAGTAAACTCGTCGGCCGGGGCGTGGAAAACGTCTTCAGTCAAATAACCGTCTTCAACGAGTGCACCGCTCCAATCCAAATTACGTCCTGCGTCGAATTGCAGTGGCAACAAACCTTTATTTGCCTGGGAATATAAATGCAGGCCAAGGACCACTTGTCGTATGTTACCGGTAGAAACTGCCTTATCACGCGAGGTACCAGTACCACTTAATGCAGCCATTAGTATGGCTCCAAGAATCGCCAAAATGCTGATCGTCGCTAGGAGTTCAACCAAGGTGAAGGCATTGCGATTAGCCTTAGGAGTCATTCTGCATAAATTTTTCATCAGGGTAATGGGGTAAGATGCGTTTCACACGACAATGTAGCAGTATTAGCTGCCGAATGCAATACAGAGAACCCTACCCTTTAAATTAACCCATGAAAAGCACACACCAACTTTACGTAAAGCCCGACTCAATCAAGGGCGCTCACTTTCTTTTGACAATCGTTGCAACTTAGCAATGTCCCTCATCGGTAGAGCACCGAACAAGCGGCGATACTCTCGGCTAAAATGCGACGGACTCTCGTAGCCAACGTTAAACGACGCGCTGGCCGGGTAGTTGATTGAGCACCTCAACCAAGCGCTGTATATCCTGGATGAGACCAACTTGCAAAACACGCGTGCCGACATGGCCAATCTCTCGTTCGAAGTCGCAACACTGAACTTCGACTTCTATGAAGTGGCCGGTGTCAGCGGTACGCCCTTGCGCATCAGTTTTGGTCTAAACAACTCGGGCGTTGGCAATGTCTTTCAAGCAACGCTTAACAGTGGAAAACCCAGGCAGCTACTCGCTCGATGCTGCACACCGGGTACAGATCGTTATCAACAGTTCAACCGACGCAGTGAGTTATGCCGGAACGAGCGTTGCCTCCATGGGATACCAGCTCTGGATCGATGGTGACCTCGTAACCCCTAATGGCAGCATCGCCTCGAACTTCATCTCGGGCTTTACCGCAGGCGACAGCATGACGGCGTTCCGCTTTACGACTGACACGGGTGGCATGTCTCAGGAAATCTATATTGATAACCTGACGCCCTGTAACGGTGCCGTTGTTCTCGAGCCGTCCACCAGGGCGCTCATCGCAGGCTGCGCGATCATCTATCGTCGCCGCCGAAAGTAAGCGCTGTTCAGGTTACTTTTCCAATCGCAAAAAAGCATTGGCCAAATAGCCAATGCTTTTTTTGTGCCTACAGGTAGGCAAATATCAACGCATCGACTGTAATGGCCGATTAGCTGCTCATCGCACTCATTGGCGGCGCGAACTTAGTCAAGTTGATGCCTTCGACGGCGGCCTTGTATTCCTCGAAATTCGGCGTGCGGCCAAGAATCGCGGAAAGCACGACAACCGGAGTCGAGGCAAGGAGCGACTCGCCCTTCTTGCGCTCGGAGTCTTCTACGACGCGTCCCTGGAAGAGACGGGTCGAAGTCGCCATGACGGTGTCGCCCTTCGCAGCCTTTTCCTGGTTACCCATACAAAGGTTACAACCGGGGCGCTCCAGATACATCATGTTCTCGTATTCGGTGCGCGCGGTGTTCTTCGGCGCGTCGTCATTGAAGACGAAGCCGGAATACTTTTGCAGCATGTCCCAGTCGCCCTCTTCCTTGAGCTCGTCGATGATGTTATACGTCGGCGCGGCGACGACCAGCGGAGCGTGGAATTCAACCTTACCCTGCTGTGCTTCGAGATTCTTCAGCATCTGCGAAACGATCTTCAAGTCACCCTTGTGAACCATGCAGGAACCGACGAAGCCCAGGTCGACATGCTTCGTGCCCTGATAGTAGGACAGCGCACGGATGGTGTCGTGAGTGTAGCGCTTGGAGACGTCCTCGTTGTTGACATCCGGGTCGGCGATCATCGGTTCAACGATTTGGTCAAGGTCGACGACGAACTCGGCAAAATACTTTGCACTGGCATCGGGTGTCAGCGCAGGCTTCACACCGGTGCGGATCTCCGTGATGCGGTTGTTGGCCTTGTCGATCAAGCCTTGCAGGACCTGGGATTCGTTGTCCATGCCCTTATCGATCATGATCTGGATACGGCTATTG
>JBNNDZ010000075.1:0-2526 GCA_050285865.1 Puniceicoccales bacterium | reverse complement strand
TCCGATGAAGACCGGCCTGCGTAAGGCTGCCGAGCTCGGCGTCAGCGACTTCCGCCTGACCGCTAACCAGAATCTCATGCTCGGCGGCATCTATGAAGCCGATCGTCCCGCGCTGGAAAAGATTCTCGCCGAGCACGGCTTGCTCGATCACCTCGATGTCGGTGGACTTCGCCGTAATTCCATGGCCTGTGTGGCTCTGCCGACCTGCGGTCTCGCCCTCTCCGAGAGCGAACGCTACCTGCCGGACCTCGTTACCGACATCGAAAAGATCTTGGACGAAGCGGGTCTGCGCGAGAAGGACATCGTCATTCGCATGACCGGTTGCCCCAATGGTTGCGCCCGTCCGTATCTGGCCGAAATCGGCCTCGTTGGCCGCAGTCCGGGTAAATACAATCTCTACTTGGGGGCAGCCTTCGCAGGCGAGCGCTTGAACAAGCTTTACCGCGACAGCGTCACCCATGAGCAGGTATTGGAAGAATTGCGTCCGATCATCCAGCGCTACGCCAAGGAGCGTAACGAGGGTGAGCATTTCGGCGACTTCACCATCCGCGCCGGCTACGTCTCCGCCGTGAACGTCGCTAAGACGGACTGGTGGAACTAGCCTGCTGGATAGCGGTAACCCAAGGGTAGGGAGGCCTGGCCTCAGGCCTCCGCTCAAACCCATCTGAAATCCTCCCGGTAGCCACCGGCGTAAATCCTCCCCCGCAGCCGCGGGCATGTCCGAACGGTCCGACGAGCTGCCTTTACTCAATTTCGGGCTCTATCACCACATCGTTCAGCCTTCGCTATGCTCTGGAAAAGTGACGGTGAAGACGCTGCCTTGACGGTCTTCGCGATTGGCGGCGGAGACCTTGCCCTTCATTTGCTCAACGAGCTTTTTCACAATCGACAAGCCCAGGCCAGTGGAACATTCACCGCCGGTAGGCGTGGCGCTGCCACGGGAAAAACGGCCGAACAGCTTTTGTAAATCGTCTTCGGACAGGCCGGGACCTTCGTCTTTCACCCGCACTTCAATCAGCTTTCGCTTGGGTGACGTTTGCAAATCAACGGTCACCGTTGCTCCGATGGGTGAATACTTCACGGCGTTGTTGATGATGTTGTCCAGGATTTCACGGAGGCGGTTAAGTTCGCCCAGAATCACACACGATGAGTCCGGTTTGGCGTAATGAATCGTTATGGATTTCTTCGCAGCGGCCGGGCGGTTGAACTCCACGACGTCTTCCACCAACGGGCCAAGGGCAATGCACGCGTTCGCAGAAGCGGAGGCCTGGCCACTGTCGATGCGTTCCACGTTGAGCAATTCGCGGATGAGGTGCAGCATGTGATTGGCCGCTTCCTGTATGGTGCTCAGCATCTCGGAGATGTCATTTTTCTGCTGCGGGGAGAGATCGTCGCGCTTCACGTCGTCCTCGATCAATTCGGCCAGTCCGCGAATGCTGCTGAGCGGATTTTTCAAGTCGTGCGCGGCGATGCCGAGAAACTCAGACTTTTGGGTGTTCGCTTCTTCGGCGCGGGCCTTGGCAACCTTGAGCGACTCGTTGGCAGCGGATAATTCCTTCTCGGCCTTTTTGCGGCGCATGACCTGCCGGTTGAGGGAGAAATTCCAGATCAGGCCGATGCCGATGACCGTGAGCAGGGCAATGCCGATGCGGCCAAAAACGACGTATTCGACCTCCTGATATTTAACGGCGATCCACTCTTGCTCCAGCTCGTTTTGCTTGAGGGGGGTGACGGTCGCAAGCCCCTTGTTGATGATGCTAATCAGCATCGGGTCGCGCGAGGCCATGCACAGCCCAATGCGGTTAAAGGTCGTCGGGGCTGCGATTTGCAGGTTGTCAAAGTTTTCCCGACGAATCAGGTAGCTGATGATCGCGAGGTTGCCAATGTAGGCAGTCGCATCGCCGTGGGCCACCGCGTAGAGCGCTTCTCGCCGGCTGGGATAGGTGACGAGGGTCAGGCTTGGGTAATCCTTGCGGAGGATATCTTCCTCGAAAAAGCCCTCGACCACCGCGACCTTGCGGCCTACCAGGTTGCGCAAAGAGCCGACAAACTGCGTATTCTCCCGGGTGGCAATGACGGACGGAAATACCGCGTAAGGCTGGGAAAAGTTGAGTGTTTGCAGCCGCACATCGGTGGGGACGGCGGCGGCGAGTAAATCCAGTTCGCCGGACTCGGCTTCGGTCAAAAGGTTTTGCCAGCGCTTGGCCGACTTTATCTCGAACTTTAGCCCGGTTGTTGCCGTGATGATGTCGAGGTAAGCCAGCGACAGGCCCACTACGTTGCCGTCCTGGTCCTCAAATTCGAACGGCGGGAATTCGGCATCGGCACCAACGGTCACCACGGGATGTGCCTCGATCCAGGCCTTTTCTTCTTCGGTTAGTTCGACAATTGCGCCGAGTAACGGGCGGCCTCCGCATAGAAAAATCAACGCCGCAATACAGGCAATCGCTGCTCGGTGGAGGGTCATTGAGTGTTGAAACATCGCAAAAGACCGAAACGGATTTCGTGAATTAAGCAAGATCAGTG
>JBNNDZ010000074.1:0-6342 GCA_050285865.1 Puniceicoccales bacterium | reverse complement strand
GTCCGGCATCTGAATGAAGATACCCGCGCCATCGCCTGTATCCGGCTCTGCACCCGCGCCGCCACGATGATCCATGTGGGTATTCATCGTGAGCGTTTTTAAAATAATGTCGTGCGAGCGTTTGCCCTTGAGGTGGGCAATGAAACCGACTCCGCAGGAATCTTTTTCCGATTGCGGGTTCCACAGGCCTTGCGGTTCTGGCCATCCGAGTGGTGTCTTGGACGCTGAGGACATAGAGTGATGCTTTGCTGAGGTTAAAAAGAGTCGTTAAGCGAAGAAGAAGGAAGCAGGGCGCGTGCCGTGCATATCGATGGAGCGCGGCGGTAACACGACCGGCGGACGACCGCTGGTCAACCGCTCAGTAACACTACTGTCGCAAATACCCCATCGTGGGAACGTATTAATTTGGTCACCAAAATCCAAAATGCAAAAACTTTTTCCCGATGAGAATCAGTCTCGCACGCGGGGTTGATATCACGTTTATCTCAATCAATTCTGAATAGGACTAATTGTTCGCGTTGGAGAGACGCGAACAGCCAACGAGAAACGCTTTCTTAGAAACTAAACCGGCGCTCTAGCTCAGTCCAGATTTGCTCGTTCACCTGATCTATTTTGCTGGAGCCATCGACGACGTAAAAGCGGTCAGGCATTTGCTGGGCGAGCAGGAGGTAGCCGTTGCGCACACGCTGATAAAACTCGATGTTTTCCTTTTCCATGCGGTCGGGGAGATCGGTCACGCGGCGACGGGCGCGCTGGAGACCGATTTCGGCAGGCACATCTATGATGACCGTGAGGTCCGGCATCGTAGTGCCGACGGCGAGCTGGTTGACCACCTGCACGGGGTCTTGCGAGAGCTTGCGGGCGACGCCTTGATAAACAGTCGTTGAGTCTAGAAAGCGGTCGCAGAGGATGACTTTGCCATCTGCGAGGGCAGGGGCGATGACTTCCCTGACGAGCTGTGCGCGGCTGGCGGCAAAGAGGAGCAATTCTGTTTCCGGGCACATGTTTTGACCGGCGTCGGCATACTTAAGCAGGTGGCGTATTTCCTCACCGATAGGCGTGCCGCCGGGCTCGCGGGTTACGATCACCTCCCAGCCTTGTTGCTCCAGTCGCTCGGCGAGCAGACCAATCTGCGTGCTCTTGCCGCTCCCTTCCGAGCCTTCAAACGTGATTAATTTGCCTTCGCGTTCGCCCATGGGTGTGATAAAAAACAACTACGAATGCCTGCTACAACTGAAAACAGCGCTTGCCATGCCCGGCTAGGGCGTTTTGTTTCACGGTTATGGAGTTGGTCGACTACCTACCGATTTTGATTCAGATCGTCCTCGCCGCCGTCATTGCGGGCGCAATCCTTGTGGCAAGCCACATGTTTGGCCAGCGCGCGAGCGGCAATTACACCAAGGACGACGCCTACGAGTGCGGACTCAAGGCCGAGGGCAAGCCGCACCCGAAATTCAGCGTGAAGTTCTACGTGGTGGCGATGCTGTTCATCCTGTTCGACATCGAGGTAGTGTTTCTGATTCCGTGGGTGCTCGTTTACCGCGAAATGCTGTCCATCGGCATCCCGATTCTCCTGCCCGTCCTTTTCTTCCTCGGCATCCTGACCCTCGGTATGGCCTACGAGATGAAGAAAAAGGGCCTCGAGTGGGAGCGCTAAGGCGCGTTTGCCGACATTCTAATTGGACGGAATGGCGTATGCCGATATTCCTGCTGGGATGCAGTGGAGTGAACGCCGTTTAATGTCATCACGGAGGGATGGTTAGCCAATCGCCGGGGGTAAGGTCACAACCCGACTGCCACCCCCGGAAAAACGCCATGCATATACATCCTGCATCCTGAAGGGATTGCCAGCTCAGTGCATGGCACGCGCGTGGACGGATGCCTGTCCTATTAGTATGGCACGTGTGTGAAAGGGGGGGCAGGTAATCCGGTGGGGCGCTTGGGGAAGCCGCCACGTTCCTGCGTGTAGGGGACGAAATCATTGAATTGGGGCTTAGTAGAAACAGGGAAGTTATCACTGTGCCGACGGTCAAATTTCCTTCGGAATGTCAAAAAATGCGCCAATTCGGCGTTGACGAGCGGTCGGCGCAATAACTTGCTGATTACCAAAGAAAAAAGGTTGTCAAAAAGACAGTTTAGGCACATTAATTATTAAAATCCTTCATGCGACTCGACCGGTATATTTCCAAGTCTCGAATCATTGACATTGTCAGCGGGGACTTGGAGGGCGCGCTCAAGGAGCTGCTGGAAGTCTGCAAACTGCCGGAAGAGGCGGGGATGACCAAAAAACAGCTGCTCGGTGAGCTCATTGAGCGCGAGCAGACGATGACGACCTACCTGGGTAGTGGCATCGGCCTGCCGCACGTGCGCATTCCGATGAAGCGTCCCTACCAGTTCGCGATTGGGCGTTGCCCGCGCGGATTGGAGTTTGAGGGGCACGACGAGTACCGGGACCTGCGCATTATTTTCCTGCTGCTGGCCTCGGAGAAGGAGAAATCCTACCTGAACGTGCTGGCTTCCCTCGCACGGACCTTTCAGGAGCCCGGCGTGGTGGAGAAACTCACCCAAGCACCAGATTTGCCCGCCTTGCGCGACGCCGTAGGCCAGGCTTTTGGCGGTGGTGCCAGCAAACAGGGCTCGAAGGACAACAAATTTAACCGCCTGATCCTCAAGGAAGCGGTCAAGGTTGCGAATGGCTCCCAGAGTTCCGCCATTATGGTCTTTGGCGATACCTTCGTCGGTGGCGTGGATTTGACGGAATCGTTTGGTGACATCAAGACGATCCTTGTGACGCAGTCCGCCTCCGAGGCCTCGTTCGACAGTAAGTCGGTCACGGCAATCATTCCGGCACGCTCGTTTGGTCATACCCGGCTTTCGCAATTGCGCAGCGCCATGCTGATCGGGCTCACTCGGGGCATCATCAAACACAACGAACGCCTGTGCTGCGTCGGCGGTCTACCGCACAGCAACCAGTTTGACACGCTGGTGGTGGTCGACGTGGAGCGCGAATTCCAAAGCGTACTGACGCGTCAGACGGACATGCTCCCCAGCGCAGTCAAGCCCGAGGTGCTTGAGCGAGTGCTCGCGATTGCAACGGAGCTCTCGGTGGAAGGCCGCGAAGGCAAGCCGGTCGGCTCGCTGTTCGTGCTCGGCGATTCACAACAGGTCCGCCCGCACACCAAGCAACTCGTGCTCAACCCGTTCTTCGGCTACGAGGAGGAGGAGCGCAATATCCTCAACCCGTTCATGGATGAAACGGTGAAGGAATTTTCCCTGCTCGACGGCGCGTTCATCATTCGCGGCGACGGCGTGCTCGAAGCCGCCGGCACGCTCATCCACGCCAATGAACTCCCGCAACAGCTTCCCAGCGGCCTGGGCACGCGCCATGCGGCGGCGGCCTCGATCTCGATGGCCACAGACTGTATCGCGCTGGTGGTATCCGCCAGCAGTGGGCAGGTGACGCTTTTCCGCCGCGGCCAGATGCTCCCGCTCATTGCCCGCAATTCGAGCCGCGATTTGTAAGTTTACCTCGCTTGTTAACCGCAACCCCGATTTTTTACAGACGCGAATTACCTCTCATTTTTCCATCTGATTAATCCCGGGGCTTCTCGCGGTCGTCACTAACCCCGAATCTTAAACGACCATGATAAAGCCGACTCTCGGGCATCTTGCTCGATGCCGAATTGCGCTGTGCGTTTGTGCTGTGCCGCTTGCCACTTTTGCTGCTGATCAACATGACTCCGCCCAGGAGCCAGAGTTGGCCAAAAACTCCAGCCAATACTTCGCCGGATCGGAGCACGATGCTGACCAGGCTAAGGAATTCTGGGATAATGTGGCCGACCGCAAATACCTCTTTGGCGACTGGTTCGGTGTCCGCGATGACCTCGCGGCAAACGGCATTTCCGTGACCCTGAGCTTTGTCACCAATTTGGCAGGGAATCCCGTCGGCGGGATGAGTCGCGGTTTTACCGAGACGGATTCCACGGGATTGAATGTCGCGGTCGACTTTGGGACCTTGGCGGGGCTGGATGGTCTCACGGGCTTTGTCAGCACGGCCTATCGTCAGGGTACCAGCCTTGCGCAGCGTCGCATTGGCAGTGCGGTGAGTGTGCAGCAAGTTTATGGCGGGCAGACTTTTCACCTGGTCAACCTCTACCTTGCGCAGACTTTGTTTGATAACCACCTTCACCTGAAGGCGGGGCGTATCGCACAGTTCGACGATTTCTCGCACGACTTCGCCTTTGGCTACTACATGAACAACGGCTTCGACGGCCAACCGGTGGGCTTCTTTTTCCAAGGGCCATTCACCGCGTATCCCGTCACGACCTGGGGCGCGATTGCGAAATGGGGCATGCCGCTGGATGAAGATCAGGGAGTTTATGCGTTTGCCGGAGTATACGGTGCGGATACCGAGGTTGGCGACAATCGTTACCATGGCACGGATTTCAGCTTCGATTTCAACCGTGGGGCCAACGTGATGGTCGAGGTCGGCTACAAGCGGAACTGGGGAATGAAAGCAGTGGCCGAAGGTGCCCTGGCCACTAAGGCAGCGATTGGCGGCTGGTGGTTCACGGGCGACTTTCCGGTGAACTCGCTCAATCAGAATCGTCCCGCGACCAAGGAAGGCATTGGCGGGTTTTACTATCTGCTGCACCAGGGGCTTTATCGCGAAAAGCATCCCGTGGAGACGCCACCCGAATCACAGTTGGAGGGTGGTGAAACCTATTGGGGCCAGACGGATGTCCTCCGTACAGTGGAGCAGGGGCTATTCGTATTTGCGACCGGCCAGTTTGCCGGAGCGAGTACGAGCCAGTTCGATGTATTTGTCAATTTTGGTGCCTACTATCGTGGTCTGTTGCCCGGGCGCGATGAGGATGTCCTGGCCTTGGGCTACTATCACGGGTATTTTAGTGACGAACTCTTCGCGAGCCAGGTCGCCAACAACGCCCCGCCACAGTCTTATGAAGCCGCGCTTGAACTGGGCTATCGCTGCAACATCACTGACTATTTTTATGTGCAGCCAAACATCCAATACGTGATGAATCCCGGCGGCACGGGGCGTATTGACGACGCCCTTGTCCTCGGTGCGCAGATCGAGGTGGACTTCTAAATTATCCTTCAATGCCACCGTTTGATCGAACGGGTTTTTGCCACTCCGGGCAGGTTTTCCTTTAGGATGTGCCCGCGCCAGCAGTGCGATTATCATGCGTTCTACGAGCGCTTTCTGCCCAATTGCGCCCGCGTTCATCGCATCAGCGATTTACCGGATGACTTTACATCGGCCGGGGTGTTTAATGGTAGGCAGTATAGATTGGTAATTATTAATAAATAAACCTGTGAATAAGTAGGTCTATTGCAGGGAAGGGCACTGTATAGCTGCCTTGGGCAGCTATTATACTCATGCTTGCAAGGGGCTTTAGGGGCCCATTTTTATGACTGATTTTCTCAGGTTTTTATGGTTAATGGTCGATCTTTTGTTTTTAGTTGGGTGAGAAATCGATTGACGGTTTTTCATCATTGGGTGTGGTCCTACTTCACCTGGCAGGTCGGAGCGCGAATCATAACGAAGAAGCGCATCTATTGAGACCATATTGAACCGACCGAATAATTTACAATGAAAGCGCCTTACATTCCAGATAACGCCCCCTTCAGTGACGACCAACGCAAATGGCTCGGTGGTTTTTTTGCGGGCCTCAATTCGCGCTTGCTCGCGTCAGAAACGGCGGCCGGATCGGCTTCTGAGTCGTCATCGAACTTGTTGACGATCCTTTACGGCACCCAAACGGGTAATGCCGAAACGCTTGCCAGCGAGGCCGCACAAATCGCTACGACGCACGGGCTCAAGGCTCAAGTGAAAGGCATGGACGAAATCGCCGTCGAAGCCATTCAGGACATGGACCGCCTGCTCATCATCACCAGTACTTATGGTGAGGGCGAAATGCCGGATAACGCTCAGGCCCTTTGGGACGCGATCAACGCGGATACTTTTCAACTGGAAAAGGTCAACTTTGCGGTGCTCGGCCTTGGGGATACCAGCTACGACCTCTTTTGCCAAGCGGCTAAGGACTGGGAACGCCGTCTTGAGGAGCTTGGTGCCAAGAAGCTGGCGGAGCGCGTGGACTGCGATTTGGACTACGAGGAACCGTTTGCCCAGTGGCTGGAGCAGGTTTTACCTGCGATTGCGCAGGTCAATGGTGGCGTCGGTGCGGTTGCCCCGGTAGCAGCGTCCAGTGTGCCTTCTGCACCCCGGTGGAGCAAGAAAACGCCGTATCCTGCACGCTTGGTCAAGAAGCAGGTGCTGACCAAGAACGCCTCTACTAAAGAGACCTGCCATTACGAGAT
>JBNNDZ010000073.1:0-2524 GCA_050285865.1 Puniceicoccales bacterium | reverse complement strand
CCGATTCGTGTGGGGGACAAGTCGGTCGCGTTTTTACAGACAGGTCAGATACTCCTTCACCAGCCCAATGCGGAGGAGTTTTCCCGGACCACGCAACAGCTCCTTGCTTGGGGCACGCAGGTGAATTTGAAGGCGCTGGAGGAAGCGTATTTCCAAACGCAGGTTCTCGACCCCGACCAGTACGAGGCGATGATCGCGCTGCTCTCGACCTTTGCCGAGCACCTCGCCACGATCAGCAACAGCATCGCGGTAGAGGAGTCCGCCGGGGATCCCAAGCTCGTCGCCAACGCGAAAAAATACATCCAGACGCGCTACCACGAGCCGCTCTCCCTCGACGCAGCTGCGGCCGCGGTTAACGCCAGTACGCGCCATTTTTGCAAGGTCTTCAAGCAAGCCACGGGGATTACGTTCACGGATTATCTGGCCCGCGTGCGCGTGGAGAAAGCCAAGCACCTCCTGCGCAACCCAAACCTCCGCGTCAGCGAAATCGCCTTCGAGACGGGCTTCGAGTCCATCTCGCAATTCAACCGCTCCTTCCGCCGCATCACCGGGCAAAGCCCCACGGAGTTCCGGAATGCGAAACCGTGAGAATTAGCCGCAATAAGGCGCAAAATCAACTAGCTGAATATTTTTGCGATTTCTGCGCCTTTTTGCGGCCATTTGCTAATCATGACTCTCGCCGAACAGCTCTCGCTCATCGCCAAATACAACCGACCGGGGCCGCGCTATACCAGCTACCCGCCGGCCAATCACTTCACCGAAGTCGAGGAGGACGACCCAGCACTGTGGGAGACGACCCGTCGCGACGATTCACCCATGTCGCTTTATGTGCATTTACCGTTTTGCGAGACACTGTGCTGGTTTTGCGGTTGCCACACGCTTACGACGCGCGACAAGTCCCGGGCCACGGATTACCTCGACTGGCTGGAGCGCGAGGCGACGCTGACTGCGCGGCAACTTCAACCGGGCCGCCCCGTTGAGCAACTGCATTTCGGCGGCGGCACGCCGAATTTCCTGGAGCCCGCGCAGCTTGACCGGCTTGGTGACATTCTTCGGGCGAACTTCAACTTTGCATCGCAAAGTGAACGCTCGGTCGAGCTTGATCCGCGTCGTCTGAACGTGGACCACGTCGCGGCGTTTGCGCGTATGGGGGTGAATCGTGGCTCGTTCGGCGTGCAGGATTCCAACCCCGATGTGCAGGAGGCGATCCACCGCATTCAGCCGCAGGAGATGAATGTCGCCGCTATGAATACCCTGCGCGACCACGGCTTTGGCACGGTGAACATCGACCTGATCTACGGCTTGCCGCGACAGACTCCCGATACCTTTGCGCGTACGCTTGATGACGCGCTCAGTCTCGACCCGGATCGCTTTGCGATCTTCAACTACGCGCACGTGCCGTGGATGAAGCCCGCGCAGAAGATTCTCGAAAGATTCGGACTGCCCGACGCCGAAACGAAGTTGAAGCTACTTCAACTTTGCATTACAAAGCTAACGGAAGCGGGCTACGTTTACATCGGCATGGATCACTTTGCCAAGCCGGACGACGAGCTCGTCCGCGCACAGCGCGAGAAGTCGCTCCAGCGTAATTTCCAGGGTTACAGCACGCGGGCCGGACTGGAGATTTGCGGGCTCGGCATTTCCGCGATTTCCCAAAGCGCCGATGCGTATCGTCAGAACGAAAAAGATTTGGCGGCTTATCAAACGGCACTCACGGCGGAGCGTTTGCCGGTCTGTCGGGGGTATCGTTTGACGCAGGAGGACAAGCTTCGCCGCGAAGTCATCATGCGTTTGATGTGCGACCTTGGCCTGGAGTTTGCCCCGTTCGAATCTCGCTGGGGCATCGATTTTCGCGGGCATTTCGCCTCCGCATTGGATCAGCTCGATGAACCCGCACGCGACGGGCTGATTGCGTGGACCGATGGCGGCTTTACGGTCACCGAGCCGGGACGTTTGTTTATCCGCAACCTCGCGATGTGTTTCGACGCCTATTTAAAGCCCGCCGCCGAGGGCCGCTATTCACGAACGGTTTGAATGCAACGAATCGCCGGTTGGCGCGATTTGTCATTTCCATTCGGCGAATGCACGTTTAGTATTTCCCGAAACGCAAATCCAACCAAGCATTTACCATGACTGCCACCGCACAAGAACTTCCCGAATACGTTGACGGCCTGCCAAATATTGCTGGCGCTGAATCATTGATCGAAGCGACGATCAAGGATCAGGAGGGCAAGTCGCCTTACGCCTATCACGACGCAATCAACTTCGACAATATCAAGAGCGCTGCGGCCATTGCGCTGCACATGCACCAGCCGTTGATTCCCCAGCGCACCGGCAACCTGCAAACCGCGCCGCTTATTAGCAACCTGCGCCACATGAAGGAGCACCCTGGTGAAGGGGATAACCACAACTGGGGAACCTTCGCCTGGTGCTATAAGCGTATCGGCGAGTTTGTTCCCGAGCTGCTTGGTCAGGGCGCACAGCCCCGCGCCATGCTGGAATATTCCGGCACGCTATTCAGATC
>JBNNDZ010000072.1:0-5097 GCA_050285865.1 Puniceicoccales bacterium | reverse complement strand
CACTAAACCACTCTCGCGCGGAAGCACGCGGGTAAGCACACGAAACGAGGCCGGGCGGGCAATCGTCCGTAGCACCAGAACCACGTGCGGACCATTACCGGAGTCAATCAGGTGCTGGACGATTTCCATCGTCGCATTGCTCTGGATCACAACCGCAGACTTATCCCATTCCACAATCGTGCGGCCGCCGTCCTTGCTGATCTCGACCGGCTCATCTGCATTCAAGTGCCAGAAAATTTCCGTGCGCTCCCGGTGCCCAAGGGCATAGCTGACGTTGTCGATAATGCGCAACTCACCGCCGGTTTCCCAAAATAAATCCCGCCGCCACTGACTAAGCTCCGGAAACAGCTCAGAGGCATCAATGCGCAAATTGCCCCCACCAGGGCTCAACTCGCGGGTCAAAATCGGCGCCCGCCCCGAAGCCATCGGCACGGCGTCGTCCACACGCAAAACATTGTGCGCCGGTATGCGGACCTCGCGCCCGCTTTCGTCGCGAAGCGCGGCGTCCTCCTCCGCTTCGATCAGGACTGGCACGCCGCCATCAAACCAAGTGACTTGCCCCGCATCGAGCTCGCTCTCGGGATCGTTCTCCACGGCTCCACGCGCCAAAAGAGTGTCCGAGGTGGCCTCCCAACTCGATCGCCAGAACACCAAGGCCGCCTGCGGATAAATACCAAAAGGCGGAGGCGGAGAAACCCCTTCCGGGAGCTCGACCTCACTCGCATCACCAACGGTCAATCGATTTAAAACCCACTGACTTTCAGGCGATGGATATAGTGTCGCCAGTGCGTCGATATTCCCGCCGACCAGCTCTTGAATCCATGCGCTGTCCTGACTGACGCCATGCGTAAGGTAGGCGCGCTCGCCTGGTTGCAGGTGGTGCATAAACCAATATGGCGCGAACGCATAGTACGGGTGGCTACGGAGCCGGTCGTCGCCGGTAGAGGCCGATACATACGCCGCCTGCGTCAGGAAAAAATTGAGTGTCCCGGCATTGGCCAGACCGCCTCGAATCTCACCAAAGCGACCCGCCTCGTCCAGTTCTTCCTGCAGATCGATCACCGCACGCTCGTAGTCCAAGGCGTATTTTTCCTTACCCAGGGCAATGCTGATCACAAGCAGCTGAGTCAGCAGACGTGCGCGATCGGGTGAATCGAGCGCCGTTTCAGCATCGAGTTCGCCGCGCGTTTTTTCCAGTTCAAGAGAAAGCTGCTGCAGCGCACTTACGCGGACTTCGGTGTCGAGCGCGGGGCCGGCTTCGATGACCGCCAATGCGGCCGCCAACGGTTCGTAAGCGGAATCAGTTCGCCCCAGTTGTTCGTTCAAAATCGCCAATCGCTCTGCCTGCTCAGGTTCCGAAAGTGCCGCAAACTGGTCCCGAGCTGAAACTACTTTATAAGCCAATCGCTCGCTCATCGATGCCTTCACGGCGTCTTCACGATCAATGTAATGCTGGCGAATGACCTCCGCCTGATACCCCGGTTGACGCGACTTGCGGGCTTCATCCGAATCCGGACAACCAACCAACAAAGCCATTGCAGCGAACGCCAGGGATAAACGAGCAGCAGAGATATTCACAAAATCGGTCTAAACCACTTTCCGCGTCGAGGCAATGCGGGAGAAATCAACCTACACATAAAAATCCGAACGAAAAAGCTGCCTATTCGATTGGCCTCGTCCGCCAGACGCAGGCAATCGCAACCAGAGCCCCGCCGCCCACGGCCAGGCCAATGAATGGCGAGAGACCAAAGCCGATCGGCAGAAAACCCAGGAGCGCCGCCGCCAGGGCCGCGAGCAGCGCCATCGGCAATTGCGTGCGCACGTGATCGTGCGGAGCGACGTCACAGGTGATTGCGCTGACCAGCGTTGTGTCGCTGATTGGCGAACAATGGTCACCAAACACCGCGCCCGAGAAGACCGCTCCGACCGCAGCGGCGTAAAACGACGTAAGGTCCACGCCATCAGCGCCCGGGTGCCCCGCGATCAGCGGAATCGCCAGTGGCATCAAGATACCCATCGTGCCCCACGAAGTGCCGGTCGAAAAAGAAATCACCGCGCCAAACAGGAAAATGATGACCGGGATGAAGGCCAGCGGAACCCATTCACCCACCAGTCCCGAAAGCAGTGCGCCGGTATTGAGCGCGGAAAGGGTCGAACTGAGCATCCACGCCCCAACGAGAATGGTAACCGGAGCCAGCAGGTGCTTCACGCCTGCCCCATACGACCGCGCGGCCTCTGGATAGCCACGCCCACTGAGCGGAAAAAAGGCCAATGCCGCCAACGATGCCGATACACCTCCGAACACCAGCACGAAGGCCCCGGCATTACTCCCAAAGCTCGCCGTCAGCTTGTCCGCCGTCACCGGCAAGTATGTGGCATCCGGCAAGGCACTGGGCAGGCCAAAGCCGTACAGCCCGCCGACCAGCGCCAGGAAAAGCGTCCCCAGCCCAATCACGCAAAGCAGCAACCCGCCCGCGGTCGCGGTGGATTCAGCATCTGCCCGGTCGCCCTGCCCCATCCGCCTACGGGCGTCGCGCTCAAAGGCACCCATGGGGCCGGGATTAAAGTTTCGCCCAATCACCAGCACCACCATCAGCAGGGTGAACCAGCAGTAGAAATTAAACGGCAACGATCGCAAAAACCAGCCGTAGGGATTCGTCTCCTCGCCAATCTGCGCGAAGCCCTCCCGAATCATCGAGAGCTGGTAGGCAATCCACGTGGACAGGAACGCCACACAAGCCACCGCGGAGCTCGTCGCATCGGCGATGTAAGCAAGCTTCACCCGGGAAACGCCATGCCGGTCGGCCAGCGGTGTCACCAGTCGCCCCACGAGTACACTGTTCGCGAGGCCGTCGAAGAAACAAACTAGGCCCAGGCCCGCCGCCCCCGCTTGCAGGCGACGCGGACTCTCCCCGCCGCGCAAAAGATACCGGCGAAGGAAAAACTCAAGCCCGCCGCTGCGTTCCAATACCGCCGCAAATCCGCCCAACAAAAGCGTGAAGGCGACCGCGCTCATCTTCCACTCGCTCTTGAAATGTGGCGCAAAATGTTCGCCCATCAGCGCTAAATAGGCCGCCCAGGGATCACCTCCACTTAGAATGACCGCCCCCGCAATCGCCCCGGCAACGAGCCCCAAGAGCGCCCGGCGCGTCAGGAAAACCACTGCCAGCGCCACAATACTCGGCCAAAGCGCAACCCAGAGCGAGACCGACTCTCCGCCGACAAACCATCCCAGCGGCCAGCAAACTGCCCATACCACAATGGCGACAACAATCCGCCATGGTGCGACGGCACTCGGTGCGTGAGATGGTTTCGTCCTGATGGCGGAATCGTTCATTGCTTGCCCGCGAAATTACGCGAACGACCGCGAACATTGCACCGCCAGCCGGGAGAGACAATGGGATTCAGCAATGAAGTTCGTGCAATCAGAGCATCGCTTGCACCGCAGATAATAACACCTCTCAATTGAGCCATAGGTGGACCCCGGTGTCCCAACTGGGCTTTGCGTTGACGAGAGAAGACAATACAGCCCGCTAGCCTGGTGCCAGCGAAGCTCCTTGCATTTTCTGTCAGCCTGAAAGGCTGCTTCAACGTAGCGAGGGGTAGAACCCCTCGTAATATCGGTGCCAGTTCCAGCAAGCCTGTAAGGCTTGGTCAATCTGTAGTTAACAAACGCTTTGTACAAGGCTTCCAGCCTTGGGTTCGAGGAGCTTAATCCTACCGATGGGTTTCACCCATCGCTACGTTGAATAAGCCCTTTGGGCTTTTTTCTGCATCGAATTTCGATGACACCTCGCTGGCGCAGACGAGACAGCCCGTTAGGGACTTCGGGCTACACCTTAATGAATCAAAACCGGCATAACTCGCGCCAGAACCAGCTTTCTTGCCGGTGTTGTCCTTTAGCGCAGGTTCGCGCTCCTACGCGTGAATGTGTCCAAGGAATTTCTACTTACCCCAGCGGGCACGCTCAGCGGCTTTCGCATCGTCCTCGGATGCCGGTTCAGGCTTCACCGGTGACTGCTCGGCTGTCTGTTCGCTCGTTGCAGCGGATGGTTCTTGAGCACCAGATTCATCGTCCTCCTCCGGCACGTCGACTTTCGGGAACGGGTCTTTATCGGACTGCCAAAGATCGGGACCTGCGGAGGGATGTTCAATACTGGGTGGAGCCGGGAACGGCGCATCCGCTGACTGCCAAAGGTCTGCCGCAGCGCGGGACTCTTCGGGTGGTGTCGCCACAGGCGCAGCCGTCGGAATCGGTGGCGGCGCAACGGCTGCAACCGTGCGACGGGCGGGCGGTAAATCCGGGGCTTCCGTGACCGGAACTGGCTTAGATTTCTCCGGCAATGCCGTGGCGATGCCGATGGTAATCAATGAACCACCCACGGCGAGCACCCAGACAATCCATACGAAGTCAGCCATCGCATAGAGGAAGTCCACGTCGGTCTCCAGCATGGGGATGACCTGAATGTTGAGCGTCCAATCGGCAATTCCCGCGACCAAGGCAACCAGCCCAAGGATCGCGCCGATAGCGCCCAGCATGCTCCGACCCGTCATGAGTAAAATCGCGAAACGCGCCTTACTTTTGCACCCAGGCGTTTTCCTGACGCTTGAGGAACTCCTGGTAAATTACCAGAACGACTGCGAGCTTGGCAGCAAAAGCAAGTACGCCAAGGACCATGAGCGGCCCGAGCAGGTTATTGAATTCAAAAGGCGGATACATGCAGGAGAGTTAAACGACTAAAAATTGAAGGTTAAAGGAAAAACGGCGAAGAACTCACACGTTGATAATGCCCTCAAAGTAGGGAACGACTCCGCCCGAAATGAGCACCCGATCGGCGCGCACTTCGCAGTCCAGACGCGCACCGCGGTGCGAGAGTTGCCGTGCACGCAGCACCGAGCGCTTCAATCGTGCCGCCCAATAGGGGGCGAGTGTGCAATGCGCCGACCCCGTTGCCGGATCTTCATCGATTCCGAAATTCGGGGCAAAAAAGCGCGAAACAAAGTCCATTTCATCCCCGGGCGACGTCACGATGACGCCGCGCAAGTCAAGTTGTCGCAGGAGCGCGAAGTCGGGCTCAAGACTGCGCACCATGGATT
>JBNNDZ010000071.1:0-5260 GCA_050285865.1 Puniceicoccales bacterium | reverse complement strand
TGTCGGTTGGCCAGGGGATGGAGAACAGCCAGAAAATGACGGCGGGCGCAAAGTGCCGTAGCCACGGCCACCCGCCCCAGTAAGCGAGGAATGCGAGCGTCACGCCGAAGGTTATCAGCGTTTGCGACCAACTGGCGATCCGCCAATCGGCGTTGGCTTCAAAGATGACCTTTAGCGGATAAAGCAGCACGATGGCCACCACGAGCACGATTACCACCGGGACAACGCCTAGTGCGGGGACGGGATCGGGGCGGTCGAGCCAGCGGCGAAACAGGAGGTAGCCACCCAGTGCGGGAACGAATAGCGCGTAGCCATACTGGTCGTTGATGGTCCACTCCAGCGCGTGCTGGCTCCACAGAATCAGCCACAGCACGAGCGGCATGAGCAGGTTTGCCCAGCTTTGCGCCCGGTTTTGCGACGGTTCGTCGTTCATGGTCTTCAATAAGTTACATTGATGGAACCGCGCAGAATGGAAACGAATTTCTTCAATGTGACAGAATTAGGTGGAAATTAGCCGTCTGGTTTCGTTAACTAACGGGTTTTAACGGAATTCCGGCTTCAATTACTACTTACCATGGAACCGAAAAAGGCGCCCCTCAAGCAGAACCGCAGCACATTTGACAAGGCTTTCGACGCGCTCATTGCGTGGATCGAAGCCCGTTTGATTCAATTTTCCAAGGTCGGCAATCCGCCGATTTACGACAAGACCATCTTCCCATGGTGCAAGGAAATCGAAGGTGATTGGCTGGAAATCCGCGCGGAATTGGAAGATGTCCTCAAGGATCGCGAAGATCTGCCGAGTTTCCACGAGATCACCAAGGAGGTGGAAACCATCACGACCGACAACAACTGGAAGACTTTCTTCCTGGCTGGATACGGGATTGAGTGTGAGGAAAACCGCCGCCGTTGCCCCAAGACGGTCAAGGCGCTGGAGAAAATTCCCGGCATGACCACCGCGATGTTCTCGATTCTTTCGGAAGGCAAGCACATCCCTGCACACCGTGGGCCGTATAACGGCGTGCTTCGTTTCCACCTCGGCCTGCAAGTGCCGGAACCCCGCGAGCAGTGCCGCATCCGCGTGCACGACCAATATTATTCATGGGCCGAAGGCGAGGGCGTGATCTTCGACGATTCCTTCGACCATGAAGTCTGGAACGACACGGACGGCGTCCGCGTGGTGCTGTTTGTTGACTTTGTTCGCCCGGAGAAATTCCCCGGGAACCTCCTCAACTGGCTCGTCATCAATCTGGCCAAGCACACTCCCTACTTGAAGGAAGCCAACAAGAACCAGAAGGAGTGGGAGAAGAAGTTCTACGCCAAGAAGCGTAAGAAGCAGTCCGAAAAGCCCGAAGAAGTCGGTGCCGGCAAGTAGGCCGGAGGTTCGGAAGACGAATAGTCGGCAGACGCTGAACAGTAGCGAATGATACTGTTGTCGGTGGTCTGTGATCGGATATCGGTGGCCTGGGTAGCCGCGAGCGTGAGCTCGTGGATCACTGCCAGCGAGGAGTGACGCAGGTCCACGGGCCCGCGCTCGCGGTCGCTTTTATGCGGCTAACTCGTATGTTGTGGCTACACTTTACGTTACGTTCCGTATGCTTGACTGCGAAATTACGGTAGTGTTCGAATCTGCAGTTATCCGTCGTGCTCTGCAAAGCCGAGCTTGGTCAGGAAAGTCTCCAGTGCCTCGGTGTTTACCGGGGTGCTGCGGAAGGCGATGTAGCCGTCGGGCCGTATGAGATAAAGCGCGCGGGCCTTGGCGACGCCGTAGGCTTTGTGGGCAGACAGGCGGGCATCGAGGTAAACATCGTGACGGTCGCGAAGTGCTTCCGGGGCTTGGCGGTCGCTGATAAATACACATTTCAGCCAGTCGCCAAGGCGCGCAGTGCAGGCAGTGGCGATGGCTTCCGCGGCACTGGACTCGTCCTCTTTCGCGTTGGCATGCGTAAAGAGGAGCAGCGTGAAATGCGTTCCTTGAAACAGGCTAAACAGTGTTGCGGGACGCCCTTCGCGAATATCGGTCACGGTGGCGTCGGGGGCGCGCTCACCGGCACGGGGGCCGTTCAGGAAGGGCGCGCGGGTGGCATTGGGAGCATCTGTGCCCAGGTATTCGCCGACAATGGGTGACTTGCGGTAGTTGACATCAACCTCTTCCAGCGATTCGGCCACCTTGTGTTGGACGACTCCGAAACTCGCAATGAACGGCGCAACGGCATCCCGGATGGCGGTTGCGACGGGATTTTTCATTGTCACCACACGGGTCATGCGGTCGGTCAGTTCAACGACGTGTTTGCCGACGGCGTGGCGTTCGGGGGAGTAGCTGTTCAGCAAGTCCGGGCCACCCTTGAGCTTTAGTCCGAGCTTCCAAGCGAGGTTATAGGCGTCCTGCATGCCAGTGTTCATGCCTTGCCCACCCGCTGGACTGTGAATGTGAGCGGCGTCCCCGGCTAGAAACACCCGCCCATCGCGGTAGCGTGGGACCATCCGCCGGTGGATGCGGAACTGGGAAAACCAGACGCCATCGCTGACGTGGCTTTGCAGCTTGGCGCGCTTGTCGATGACGCCCTGCACGTAAGTTTCGTTGAGCTCCATACCCGGGCTGCTGGCGATTTCCGCTATGATGCGGACCCGACTGTCGCGCATGGGAAACAAGGCCAGCGCACCATCAGGATGGAAAAACATATGCATGGCATTGGGGGCGAGCGGTGAGGCAAGCTTAACGTCGGCCAGGACAAAGTCTTCGGGATAGGATTCGCCTTCGAAGGGAATCCCGAGTTGCTCGCGAACCGTGCTGTGCGCGCCGTCACAACCGACGACATAATCGTAGGTCGAGCGTTCCAACACGCCGCCTTTCTTTTTAAGCGACACTTCGACGCCGTCTGCTGTCTGCTCTATGGATTCGAGCTCGATGTAGCGTTCCACCTCATGCCCCAACTCGGCGAGATGCTCAATGAGCAGGGCCTCGGTCTGGCTTTGGGGGAGGTCGAGCGTGAAGTTAAACGGGCTATCCACATCGCTCAGCTTGATTGTAGCTAGCCGTTTGCCATCGGAGTAAATATTGGTTTCGGAAACAGGGAGCCCGCGTTCAATGAAGCGCTCAGCCAAGCCCATGTCATAAAGCATCTCCAGCGAGCGGGCATGAATACCGAGCGCTTTAGAGGTCTTCGAGGGCAGGGGGCGTTTGTCGATAATTCGAAACCCAACCCCATAGCGCGCAAGCTCACATGCCAAGCAAAGGCCCACCGGGCCAGCACCAACAATCAACAATTTAGGATGGGCTGCGGTATCCATTTGAAAATCTTATTAGCGCATTAATGCTACATTGACAATCGGGATCGAACCACCGCCCATTTTTTATCCGATTTCCTGCACGGTTTGTGTTACATGAAGTTGTATCGCGATAATGATGTTGCACTTACCACATGTGTTAAATCATTATTCAGTCGTGACGAGCACGTGAAATTCACTCTGTGCGATGAGCTACACAATCAATCTTGAAGACGATGGTTTTTCCATCCGGGTTGCCACAGCGGGCGATCTGGAGCCAGCGGAATTTTTCGAGATGATCGCACAGACCAACGAACTTTCGGAGAAATCCAAGCGACGTCGGGTGCTGGTAGATCACTCGCTTGCCACAGTGAGCAGCTTGACCACGGAAGCGATTAAGGATGTGGCGTGCGTTTGTGAAACCTTGAATGATAACCTCGCAGGCGGGCGTCTGGCAGTCGTGCTCGCGCGTGATCTCGATTACGGATTGTCCCGCATTTGGCTGGCTTACGTGGATGACCACCTGACTTTCGAAAGCAGGCTTTTCCGTGAGCGCGACGCGGCGGTCACCTGGCTGGAGGAAGGGTTAATTTCCTCGCGGATCAAAGGCGTCTCGGAGGCCGTCTCCCACCGCATTGAGCGAGAATAGCGTGGCCGAGAAAAACAGGGCGGGAAAAATCAGCAGCCAGGGATAGTCCTCCATGTTTTCCGCACCAAGCTTCAGTAGGTCGCCCCAGCTTGTCATTGGTGCCTGCACTCCAAGGCCGAGAAAGCTAATAAACGCCTCCAGCAGCATGACCCCCGGCACCGTCAGTGTACCGTAAACGATGATGACGCCAAGGAGATTGGGTAAGATGTGGCGAAACGCAATGGCGACCTCGCCTTGCCCCAGCGCGCGCGCCGCCTGGACGAATTCGCGGACCTTTAACTCCAGCGCCTGGCCGCGAACAATGCGTGCCATGGTGAGCCATTCCACTGCGCCAATCGCGACGAAGATCAGCCAAAACTGTCGCCCGAAAAACGTAACCAGCAGGATTACAAAAATGACAAAAGGCAGGGCTTGGATGATTTCGACGCCGCGCATCATCAGGCGGTCGGCATTGCCACCAGTGAGACCGGAGATGAGCCCATAGCCTACGCCGATCAACAGTGACACCAGCGTTGCCAGAATGCCAACGGCAAACGATATGCGCCCCCCAGCCAACACGCGGGCGAGAAGGTCGCGCCCCAGCGCATCGGTGCCAAACCAGTGTTCTGCTGAGGGTGGGCTTGCACCGAGAACGAGGTCTTGCGCCTGATAGTTATGCGGTAAAACGAGTGGCCCGATGAAGCATAAAATCAGGATGACAGTCAGCGTGATCGCGCCTGCGACCGCGAGTCGGTTGTGTCGCCAACGGGCCCAGCCGTCCGACCACGGCGAACGTGTCACAGAGACGGCGTTGCCAGCAGCGGCATTCATTTGACTGCTTCGTGGATTGCGACAATGCCAAAGGTTAAGGCCTTTGCGGGCGCTTCACGGAAGCCCGCTTCCAGGATCTGCGCACTGAGCTCCGGGCGGCTGGGAAAGCCCTCGATGGAGCAGGCCAGGTAATCGTAGGCGTTTTTCTTACCCGTCGCCAATCCGGCCAGCGGTGGCAGAATGAATTTTAAATAGAAATAATAAAACGGGCGAAACCATGCATACGGCTGCGAAAATTCCAGAATGAACGCGCGGCCACCGGGGCGCAGTGCGCGGCGCATTTCCCGGAGGCCCTTCAGGCGGTCTTCAAAATTGCGCACGCCGAAGGCAATGGTGATTGCGTCCACGGATTCGTCTTCCAGCGGCAAGTTCATGCAGTCGCCAAAACCGAATGAAATTTGCTCGTCGCCAAATCGGGCGCGCTGCTTTTCGCGGGCCTCATCGAGCATGGGTTCGCAGAAATCGAGCCCGGTAAGTTTCACGTCCTGGCCGAGCCCTTTGCGAAGGGCAAAGGCGACATCTCCGCTGCCGGTGGCG
>JBNNDZ010000070.1:0-2562 GCA_050285865.1 Puniceicoccales bacterium | reverse complement strand
GTGCCCGATGAATTTATCGACCTCTACGTCGGCGATTCCAAAGAGCAGCCTACGAATCTCGTCGCGCCCGGTAAAACGAAGTACACCAGTACCGGTGATTACAACTCGGAACCCGTCGAGGTCATCGGCGGCCCAGTGCCCCCGGGCGACTGGCGCTTCATCGAGCGCGATGTCCCTGGCAATGAAAACGACCCCCTCGAAGGCACAATGGCTTTCGTGCGAGGCATCGAAATATTGGCCAAAGCAACAGTGACCAAACCAGGCTGGGCCGAGAACACCACCGCCTACTCGCGCCAACTGCTCGAAGTCCGCGACGCACCACTGTTCGCGCACGCCATTTTCTATAACATGCCCATGGAAATCGCCCCGGGGCCGCCTATGCAAGTTCACGGAAACGTCCATTCCAATGGCGACATGTACCTCCAGTCCAACCACACCCTGACGTTTTACGAAAAGGTAACCTCGGCGGGCGAAATATATCACGGGCGTCGCGATGAAACCGGCATGGGCAACGGAGGAGGCGATGTCCGCTTCGTAAATGGCGATGGCGAATACGTCTCGATGAAAGAAGGCAACACCTGGGAGCAAAGCGCCAAAGATTTGCATTCTGGCACGTGGTTGGAGAGCACCGCAAACAACTGGTATGAGATTTCCAGCCAGCTCTTTGATGGCAACGTCCTCAACAAGGCGCACGGCGTCGAGCCCCAGAACCCGGTCGGCGTGATGGAATACATTGAGGACACCAACCCTACCACCAGCGCCAAAGAATCCGTCAATCCAGCCTACCAGCTCATTCAGCCCGTCCTCAACAACAACGCCTACGCGATCAACTCTACGATGAGTGAAGACCAAGTGAAGCACGCTCAGAATATGGCTGAAGTCGAGCGTCAGAAGTTCGCTTATAAGGCAGGGCTCACGGTTTCCGTAAAAAGCGACGGTGCCCTCTCCTACTACACTTATGAACGCGACGCCACGGGCAACATCAACTACGATAGCTCCGGCAATCCGAAAAAAGTCGTTGTTCAGCCCAAGACAAGTTTCGTGGATGTTGAAAAATACAACACTGACAGCAGTGGCAAAATCACATCCGGCCTCTTTGACAAACGCGAAGGCCAAAAAGTGAACGTCGTGGAAATCAATGTTGGTAAACTCAAGGATGTTGTCCACAAGAACGAGAGTGGGGATTGGAATGCGGGCGGAAAGCCAAGCGACTGGTGGAACGGCGTAGTATATGTCGAATTCCCCCAACAATCCTCTACCACCAGCCGCCCGGATAATGTGAACCCAGCCATTGAAGGTTGGGCCGTCAAGGTGGCCAACGCTCAAACCATCCCGAGCCCCAAATTTGCTCAAAGCAAGGGGATCTACGGCACCAGCTTTGCCACCAATTCCCCACTTTATATCGACGGGCATTACAACGCCGACGGCAATACAAACTCGGGTTCTCCAACCGAAGCCGATACCAATGCCTATGGCGGTGAAAACGTCGAAGCTCCATCTGCGATCGCCGCAGACGCCATTACCTTCCTCAGCACAGCTTGGGATGATGCCAACAGCAACAAATCGATGGGCAACCGAAAGGCATCTTCCTTTACCGAGGTTTCGGCTGCCATCCTCGCCGGCAACGTGCCCTCGGGGACAACCGGCAATAAATCCTACAGTGGTGGAGTCGAAAACTTTCCGCGCTTCCTCGAGGACTGGGGCGGCAAAACGCTCCGGATCCGTGGGTCCCTCGTCGCACTTTATGAAAGTGAGGTCGCCGATGCCCCCTGGGGTTCGAGCGACGTCTACAGCGCGCCCAACCGCAACTGGGGCTTTCATGAAAAGCTGAGCGAAGGCTATTATCCTCCCGGCACGCCCAGCACGCGTACATACCGCGGCCGGGATTACCGTGACCTGAACCTGGAAGAATACGAGGATGCCATCGACAAGATCAAAAGCAACCTCGCCTCGCTCTAATCGCCCACCATTATCTGCCCAATGCTTCGATACGCATTGTTGACCCTTCTGAGCACCGCCGTGTCTATTCCGGCGGTCTCCGGACTCACCCAGCCTTCCAGCGCCATGCCTATCCAAAGCTCCATCTACATGGAGCCACTGGAGTCCGTGGAAATCCCTCGCATTCGCCTGAGTGGGCGCACCACGTTGCAAATGAACTCCCCCGAAGGCCTCGAGGTCACCAAGCCCGAGGGCAGCGAATCCTTCGTTCTCCATCAACGCTACCTGCCGAACAATCGCTTCATCGTATCCGTTTACCCAAACTCGTCGGTGTCGGGCGATGTCACCCCCGAATCGCTGACCCGCGATTTGAATCGCCGCGCAACTGAGGCCGAACGCCGCAAACAGTTGTTCGAGATCATTGAACTGCCCGCCAGCGAAGACGAGCCCTCCAAGCTCGATTTTCTGGGCGCACGGCCCATCTCGGCGACCTACGCCGTTAATCGCGAAATCGACGGGAAGACACAGAAATTTATTATTATGGACAGTTGGGCCGAAGTCGGCGAACTCACGTATCTCGTCCGCATCGAGGCACCGGCAGACCGCTTCAAGCAATTCTATGAC
>JBNNDZ010000069.1:0-2638 GCA_050285865.1 Puniceicoccales bacterium | reverse complement strand
TTCGACAAAACGGTCAAGCCCTTCATGGCATTCATTGCCATTGCTTGTATCAAAATCCATCTCTTTCATTGATTTTGAAGAAACGGCCTAGGATTCGATGCCGAATCCAAAGTCCGTCACGTTCACCGAAATCGAGTCCTTTCTGGCTGAAAAACGCCTAATTCGGTGCTGCATTAAGCATCACCGCAACAAGGTCGAAAAACTCCTTAATCGTTGATTATAAGAGTGGTACCCAGGGTGGGGGTCGAACCCACACTCCCGAAGGAAACGGATTTTGAGTCCGTCGCGTCTGCCAATTCCGCCACCTGGGCAAAGGTGAAACGAAGAAAATGCTACGCCATCGCCACTTTGTAAAGCAAAGATTGCGGCGAACTCATCCAGAAATGGAAACGGTGCGCCAAAACAAGAATGGAAACAGCCCCTACTCCGCCGTAGCTTTGACCAGTGCCGTCTTCAGTTCCCGGTTCCAACGATTAAAGGCATCGCTGACACGGGCCCAGCTCGTCAAACCGCTGATGGCCTCGATGTCGTCACCGACGTTATTGTCCTTAAACGTAGCGAGAAGCTCGCCAGTCATTGCGTCGCGGATTTGCAGGCTGATGGACAAATCTCCGATGCCGAGCGAAGAACCATCGATGCGCGGTGAACCCGTAGCGAATTCACCGGTGTCAGTCGTCATACCATCGGCGTCCATCGCACCACCGTCGATGGAGGTCGCGTCGTCAAGTGAAGCGTCATCACTGGCCATCACCTCGCTGCTATCACCCATGAGTGCGACATTCTGCACCTCGGCCACAACCAACAGCACATGGTCGCCAGGGGCGCGAACCACCGGAATAGCATTGCCTACCACCGATCGGAAAGAACTCTCGTAAGCATACTCCAGTGATGCCATTTCACTTTGCTCAACCGAGCGACCCGCCATACCGGGCGTCGGCTCGGCGACTACGGACTGGAGAAAAATCGAGTGATACCCCTGCAGTGCCTTTTTGCCCTTTACCGCGAAAACACCCCCATCACCGAGTGTCGTTTTATCGAAACCGAAATCGTCAGACGAAGGGTCAACGACGTTTGTTTTGCAGCCGGAAACCAAGGCCAGCACGAGGACCAACAGGCCCAGAACGAATTTAATTTTCATAATAGTCAGTAGGTAATGTCCAATGCTAAGGGCTCCGCGGGGCGCGTCAATGCGGAGTTCAACCGAATAATAGACTGGGCGGAAATAGATTGCACGGGTTGACACCTGCCGGGGAATCGTCTGTCATCCCCTGTTTTTTCCAACGAACGTAAAACTACGAAGCCCAATGAAAGCCCAGATGACTCCGCTTGAAGAGTTGCGGCACAGCGCGTCTCACGTGCTGGCGACCGCCGTATTGCGCCTCTATCCTGAGGCCAAGCTCGACATCGGGCCGCCCACAGATAACGGCTTTTACTACGATATCGACCTCGACCAGAAGTTGACCTCTGACGACCTCGAAAAGCTCGAAGCCGAGATGAAGAAGGTCATCAAGGAAAACCAAAAATTCGAACGCCAGGAAGTTTCCCGTGAAGAAGCGGAAAACATCATCCGTGGCTGCGGTCAGGAGCGTTACAAGCTTGGCCGCCTCGCCGACATCCCCGAGGGCGATGCCGTGTCCTTTTACCGCAACGGCGAGTTCATCGACCTGTGCGCGGGCTCCCACGTCAACTACACCAAGAAGATCAAGGCTTTCAAGCTGCTGAGCATTGCCGGTGCTTATCATCGTGGTGATGAGAAAAACAAGCAGCTTCAACGTATTTACGGCACCGCATTCGCGAGCAAGGAAGAGCTGGAGCAATACCTGAACAACCTCGAAGAGGCCAAGAAACGCGACCACCGCAAGCTCGGCCGCGACCTGCATTTGTTTGAGATCAGCGAAGCCGTCGGCCAAGGCCTGATCCTTTGGAAGCCCAACGGTGCCGTCATTCGCCAGGAGTTGCAGGACTTTATTTCGGATGAGCTCGCTGCCAGCGGTTACTCGCAGGTTTTCACGCCGCACATTGGCCGCCTCGGTCTTTACCGCACGAGTGGACACTTCCCCTATTACAAGGAGTCGCAGTTCACCCCGGTAATCGACCGCGACGAACTGGAGCGCCTTTCACACGAGGGTTGCTCCTGCGCGGAGCTGTCCAACATGGTCGATGAAGGCGACGTCAACGGCTACATGCTCAAGCCGATGAACTGCCCGATGCACATCGAGATCTTCAAGAGCGAGCCCCGCTCCTACCGCGATCTGCCCGTGCGCCTGGCCGAATTCGGCACCGTTTACCGCTGGGAACAATCCGGCGAGCTCAATGGCATGACCCGTGTGCGCGGCTTCACCCAGGACGACGCCCACCTCTTCGTGACCGAGGAACAACTCGCCGAAGAAGTCCAGGGCTGCCTCGGCCTGGTGAAGACGGTTTTCAACACACTTGGCATGAGCGATTACCGCGTCCGCATTGGTCTGCGCGATCCTGACGCTGCCAAATACGTGGGGGACGCCTCCAAGTGGGACGCTGCTGAAAACGCACTGCGCAACGCCGCGAAGACCCTCGAAGTGCCCTTCACCGAAGAGCCAGGCGAGGCCGCATTCTACGGACCCAAGATCGACTTCGTGGTCAAAGACGTCATCGGCCG
>JBNNDZ010000068.1:0-4375 GCA_050285865.1 Puniceicoccales bacterium | reverse complement strand
AAGAGGCTCGATATCGTTTACTTTTCGATCATTCCGAAACATCAGCGACATCCCTTTAGCACAGTACGATAGAGCTTTCATTGTACCAAACCTCTCTTAAGGTAGAGTAAGCGGCCTTTTTCATTAACGCGACTTCATCCAAAAAAACCACGCGCCTTATCTCGATGGAGATGATTTTCTCTGCGGTCCCACCGAGCGCACCCGGCAACTTTGGGGCGAGCTCAAGGAACTCCTGGCCCAGGAACGCGCAGCCGGCGGCGTTCTCGATGCCGACGACACCGTTGTCGGCAAAGTCGACTCGCACGGCGCAGGCTACATCAACGCGGAGCTGGAGCAGATCGTCGGCCTGCAAACCGACAAGCCACTGAAGCGCGCACTCCTGCCCTACGGCGGCCTGCGCATCGCCGCCAAGGCCCTGCAGGCGCACAAACGGGAAATGAACCCCGAAACGGCCGACATCTTCCTGAAGCATCGCAAGACGCATAACGACGGCGTGTTCGACGCCTACACGGACGACATCCGCGCCGCCCGCAGCGCTGGCATCGTCACCGGTTTGCCGGACGGTTATGGCCGCGGCCGCATCATCGGCGACTATCGCCGCGTCGCCCTGTATGGCGTCGATCGGCTCATCGCCGACAAAAAGGCCCTCATTCAGGAGATGCAGGACGAGGACTTCACCGAAGAATGGGTCCGCGAACGGGAGGAAATCTGCGACCAGATTCGTGCATTACAGGCCCTCAAAACTATGGCCGCCGCCTACGGGTGCGACATTTCCCAGCCCTCGCAAAATGGCCGCGAAGCCGTCCAGTGGACCTACTTTGGCTACCTCGGCGCGGTGAAAGAACAAAACGGTGCCGCCATGTCCTTTGGCCGCACGTCGACCTTCTTCGATATCTACTTCGACCGTGACCTTCGCGAAGGCAATATCGACGAAGCAGGCATTCAGGAAATCATCGACCACCTGGTCATGAAAATGCGCATCGTGCGCTTCATCCGGACCGCTGATTACGACGAGCTCTTTTCCGGCGACCCCACCTGGGTCACGGAAAGCATTGGCGGCCTTGGCGAAGACGGCCGCCCCCTCATCGGCAAAAGCAGCTACCGGATGCTCCACACCCTGCGGAACCTCGGGCCCTCGCCCGAGCCCAACCTGACGGTGCTCTGGTCCGAAAAGCTGCCGCAGCCCTTCAAGGATTTCTGCGCGAAGATCTCCATCGAAACCAGCTCGATCCAATACGAGAACGATGACCTGATGCGCCCATACTGGGGTGACGACTACGGCATTGCCTGCTGCGTCTCCGCCATGCGGATCGGCAAGCAAATGCAGTTCTTCGGTGCCCGCGCCAACCTCGCCAAAGCCCTGCTTTACGCCATCAATGGCGGCGTCGACGAAAAGAGCGGCAAACAGGTTGCCCCGGCCAGCGACGCCTTTACCGGCGATTACCTGGAGTTCGATGACCTCTTGGCCCGCTTCGATAAGATGATGGACTGGCTCGCCAAGACCTACGTCAAGGCGCTGAACATCATCCATTACATGCATGACAAGTATTGCCCCGAGCACTTGATGATGTCACTGCACGACCGCGCGGTCTTCCGCACAATGGCTTGCGGCATCGCCGGCCTGTCAGTCGCCGCGGATTCCTTGTCCGCCGTCAAATACGCCAAAGTGAAAGTCATCCGCAACGAAGACGGCCTGGCCTGCGATTACGAAGTCGAAGGCGAATACCCGGCCTACGGCAACAACGACGACCGCGCCGACGCCATCGCCTGCAAGCTCGTCGAAACCTTCATGGATAAGATTCGTGAGCAGCCGACTTACCGGAACTCGGTCCCCACACAATCGATCCTGACGATCACTTCCAACGTTGTTTACGGCAAGAAGACCGGCAACACGCCGGACGGTCGCAAGTCGGGTGAGCCCTTTGCCCCGGGCGCCAACCCCATGCATGGCCGCGACCGCAAGGGTGCCATCGCCTCGATGGCCTCCGTCGCCAAGCTGCCTTACGACCAAAGTCAGGACGGCATTTCCTACACCTTTTCCATTGTCCCCAAGGCGCTGGGCAAGGATGACAGCGAGCGCGTGAATAACCTCGTGGACTTGCTCGACGGATACTTCACCTCGAACGGCCACCACATCAACGTGAACGTCTTCGACCGGGAAACCCTGCGTGACGCCATGGAGCACCCTGAAAAATATCCACAGCTTACCGTTCGCGTTTCCGGCTACGCGGTAAACTTCATCAAACTCACGCGAGAGCAGCAAATTGATCTGATCAACCGCACCTTCCACGGATCATTCTAACAGCGCCCGCTGCTATGTCCCGAAAGGAGGCCAGCATGTATGCGAACTGCACATTCACCGATGCGGTTGCGACCGGGCTCACAATGCCCGGCGCAGCCCCCGGACCCGACACCGAAGGCTTCATTGAAACCATTGAAACCTGTGGTGCCGTCGATGGACCCGGTCTGCGTTACGTGGTCTTTACCCGGGGCTGCCCGCTACGGTGCCAGTATTGCCACAACCCGGAAACACAGGGCAAACCTCGCGGCGAAATCACAACCGCAAAAAAGGTCCTGGCCGACGTCAAACGCTACAAGCCGTTCCTGCGTCGGGGCGGGTTGACCATCAGCGGCGGCGAGCCCCTGATGCAGCCGCAGTTCGTGCACGCCATCATGAAAGGCGCAAAGGAGGCGGGCATTCACACCGCTCTCGACACCAGCGGTTTCCTCGGAGCCAAGGCTTCCGATGAGCTTCTGGAGAACGTCGATCTCGTTCTCTTGGACATCAAAAGCGGGCTGTCATCCACCTATGAAAACGTGACCGGCGTCCGTCTGTCGCCAACCCTGGACTTTGCCCAGCGGCTCGATGCCCTGGGCAAAGCCATGTGGATCCGTTTCGTGCTCGTTCCGGGCCTCACCGACAGTGAGCGCAACATCGAAGCCGTCGCAAAATTCGTCGCTACGCTCAAGCACGTGGACCGGGTCGAAATCCTGCCCTTCCACAAAATGGGCGAACACAAATACGAAGCCATCGGCAAGACCTACCAATTGGCCAACACACTTCCCCCCACCGAAAACCAAATCGAAACCGCCCGCGCCCTCTTCGCCCGCCACGGCGTGCAAGCGCGGTGACGTGACGCCTGAGTCTCTCGCAAAGGCACGAAAATTGTTGAATCACATTACTCTCTTTGTGCCTTCGTGCCTTTGTGAGAGAATCCCCGCCTCACGCCCACTTCGCGTCTTCGCGTGAGACATTTGCATTTCACTTCCGCGCCAACTCCGCCACTCTCTGAACTGACTTTGATGATGGATAAAACCAAAAACCGTTGGCTCATCGCCGCGTCCGCAATGGGCGTGCACATTTCGATTGGCAGCGTCTACGCCTACAGCGTTTTCAAAAAACCACTGCTGGAGGCCGTGGGCTGGCAACCGTCGCAAACCGCTTGGGCATTCAGCTTGGCGATCCTCGTGCTTGGATTGTCGGCGTCGTTTTTGGGCGTGAAAGTCGAACGCATGGGACCACGGCTGAGCGGGCAAATTGCCGCTGTGTTTTACGGTCTCGGACTCGTCCTTGCGGGGATTGCGGTCGAGCAGGCGTCCATCTGGATGTTCTACCTTGGCTACGGCGTCATCGCGGGCATCGGCCTGGGCATTGGCTACATCTGTCCTGTCGCAACACTCGTCAAGTGGTTCCCGGACCGACGTGGACTCGCCACCGGCCTCGCGGTGATGGGCTTTGGTTTCGGCGCGCTGGCGGCAAGCAAAGTCTTTGTCCTGTTGATCGAAAACGTCGGCCTGCCAGCAACCTTCATCGGTGCCGGCGTAACTTATCTTGTGGTGATGATCATCGCCTCACGCTACCTCGCCCCGCCTTCCGAAGGCTGGGCACCGGAAGGCATGAACTCTGCGTCGCAAAGCAAACGCAGTGTCCGCCCCGACCCCGTTCAGTTGACCGCCAAGGAAGCCCTCCGCACGCGCCGCTTTTATTTCCTGTGGCTGATGCTATTCATCAACATCACCTGCGGCATCGCGGTGATTTCAACCGCCTCGCCGATGTCCCAACACATCGCGGGACTCACGCCCGAAGCCGCCGCTACAATGGTCGGGCTAATGGGACTCTTCAACGGTCTCGGCCGTATCGGTTGGTCCTCACTCTCGGATTACGTGGGGCGCGCGGGCGTCTTCGGCATTTTCTGCGTGCTTCAGTTCGGCATCTTCATTGCCCTGCCCAAGCTTACCCAGCCGCTGCTTTTCCAAATCGCCGTGTGCATCATCATCTCGTGCTATGGCGGCGGCTTTGCGCTGATGCCAGCCTTCATCGGGGATGTGTTTGGCGTCAAACAACTCTCCGCCATTCTGGGCAACTTGCTCACCG
>JBNNDZ010000067.1:0-6219 GCA_050285865.1 Puniceicoccales bacterium | reverse complement strand
CACCGCCGATAAATCAATCGGCGAACACCTGAAAAGCTCCCCTCCTTCAAAAGGAGGGGACGGGCCGCCCATCAGGCGGACCGGGGGAGGTCGCGCACCACGCACTCGCGGCAGTTGAAACCACTCCCCAAGCACCCCTCCGTTCGCACAAGCGCGAACACCTCCCCTTAGCAAGGGGAGGAGCCAACTGTTGCTCGTAGCCACCGCCGATAAATCAATAGACGAACACCTGAGAAGCTCCCCTCCTTCAAAAGGAGGGGACGGACCGCCCATCAGGCGGACCGGGGGAGGTCACGCACCACGCACTCCACGCACCCTCGGCAGTTGAACCCACTCCCCAAGCACCCCTCCGTTCGCGCAAGCGCGAACACCTCCCCTTAGCAAGGGGAGGAGCCAACTGTTGCCTCGCAGCCACCGCCGATAAATCAATCGGCGAACACCTGAAAAGCTCCCCTCCTTCAAAAGGAGGGGACGGGCCGCCTATCAGGCGGACCGGGGGAGGTCACGCACCACACACGCCAAAAACACACGCCACAAACACCACGAACGCCAACGCATCCACGAGCTCACGCTCGCGGCTACAAATGCCACAGATACGGCAAAATGCAGTAAGCGCGACCGCCAGCACCACTCTCAACACGCCCTACCCGATCTTGCGAAAACGCGGGGCAGCAGTGTCGATTTTCGGGTGCATGAAATCCGTAACAACGGGATCCTTCGAAACGTTCAATTCTTCCGGCTTACCAATGGTGACGAGCTTTCCACCGACCAGCAGTCCGACACGATCAGCGACTCCCAGAGCCAGTTCGCGGTCGTGTGAAACGACTACACTGGTAACGGCGAATTCTTCCTTCAATGTGCCAATAATTTCCGAAATGTTGGCCGCGGTGACGGGGTCCAGCTCCGAGGTGGGCTCATCGTAAAGCAGAAGCTGGGGCTCCATTACCAGTGCCCGGGCGATGGCCACGCGTTTGCGCATACCACCAGAAAGTTGCGCGGGCAAACGGTCCGCTGTATCGGCGATGTTCAGAATCTTCAAAACACGCTCGACCTTGTCTCGTAGCTCCTTGCGCCCCATCAAGCGGTGTTCACGCGGATAAAACGCCAGGTTGTCGAAGACACTCATCGAGTTGAACAATGCCCCCGCCTGGAAAACCAGCGCCGTCCGAAATTTCTCATGAGTGGACTCCTTCGCAGCGTCTTGGCCATCAATCAACACCTGGCCGGAATCCGGTTTCTCCAAATTGATCAAGTGCCGCAACAGCACGCTTTTGCCCGCACCCGAAGGACCCATGAGGACAAAGATTTCACCCGGTTTAACGTGGAAAGAAACGTCATCGATCACCTGATGTTCGCCAAAGCGTTTGCTCAGGTTCTTCACGTCCACTGCGACGGGACTCATCTGGGATTCATCGGCCATGGCTTACATCAGGATTCGGGTGAGGCAATAATCGAGCAATAGGCCCATGAACATGCTGTAAACCACTGACCGGGTCACCGAATGACCAATCTCACGCGGACCGCCACGGGTGATTAGCCCTTGGTTACAAGCGACCAGCACCACGACCAGTCCGAAGATTTGCGCCTTTACGAGGCCGTTAATCACATCGTCAAAACTCGTCACGGATTTGAGATTCGCCCAGTAGGCGGTGGGGTCCAATCCGATGAAGCCCACATGCTGCGCCACCACCGCGCCACCAAACCAACCCATCAGGATCGCAACGATGGTCAGGACGGGCATCATGAAGAAAATCGCGACCAGCCGCGGCATCACCAAAATGCGTTCCGGCGGCATGCGCATCGTCCGCAAGGCATCGACCTCCTGGTAAACCGTCATCGAGGCAATTTCGGCCGTAATCGCCGAACCCACGCGCCCGGCCAACAAAAATGCCGTGATCAGTGGAGCCAACTCACGCGCCACTGCCAGGCCAACGATGCGGCCAATTAACTCCTGCCCCCCGGTAAAGCTCCGCAAACTGTAACCCGTCTGTAAGGCAAGGACCGCCCCGAGAAAAAAGCTCAGAATCGCAACGATCGGCAGCGTCAGGTAGCCGATGTTGAACGCGTAGTCAGACGTCCGCCCAAGCTGCCGCGGCAAGCTTGGCAGATAACGCAGCGCCCGCAGCAACAGGATCAAGCTGCTGCCAAAAGCTTCCAAGATGGCGCGCGCGGTGTTCATCGGGTGAAGTTACAAAAAGGCAGGCAGTTTATTCTCACGCCAAGACCCGAAGCAAGTGCGATACACATCCCAACGTTTGTTTACGTCGGGTCTCTGGGTCTTGGCGTGAGTCATGTTTTCAAATTTCGATATCAAACCAAAGCAGTTCGAGGGTTTCCTGGCCCTCTTCAAAGGTGCCATCGCGCCGATAGCCAAGAAGCCCCCCGCCGAGCGAGAACCGGGCATGGTCGTCGGCCACATCGTGCACGAGAATGTACGGGTTGACCGCAAAACGGGTGCTTTCGGGGGTCTTCTCCTCCACCATAAAGTCCCAGAGGAAACTTTGTCGTGAATACCCGGTTTCCGTATGCCAGGTGCTACGCCAAAAGGCCAGCATCGGCGTGAATAAGTCGCGCACTGAGCGGCTATGTGGATAAAAGACCTCGAATGGACTGAAGAGCTGCGCCTGCTTCAGCCCAGCCCCATTGTCGTATTCGCTGATCCACGGCCACACGTGCGTTTCGTAGGCGATGGCGAGATCGGGATTCGTTGCGCTGCGCTGGGTTTCGTTCCAATACAGAAAATAGAAGAGCTGCTTGCGGTTAATAATGAGCCCCTGATCCTGCATCGTGCGGTCACGCCAGGCAGGCCACATCACCCAGGTCTTGTCGATGCCACTGATGATCGAGTGCGTATAAAACGGGGCCCAGCGATTTACGTAACGGTTCTCCCCCCTAGCCTGCAAAAAGAACGGATAAAGGTATCGCTCTTCAGTGTAATTTTTCGCCCGGTCGTCCCGCCAACCAAAGAACGGAAACAGGATCGTGACGTCGTCCACATACTCGCCGCGTTCGGTTGCATAAAACGGCAAAAAGCCTTCGCGAATCCGTGGTGTGCCGGTGTCAAGTTGATCAACCTTGCGGTAAATGAACGGCCAGAACAGGAATTGATAATCCATCTTGCCCTCCTGCCACCAGTGCCCAATCAGCGGCCAAAGCAGCAGGCCGCCGGTGTCAGGCCCATGCAGGGTCTGCACAAACGGCCAAGGCGTGCCCATGCGAGTCAGCTCGCCCGAGGTAATCGTCGTATAAAGCGGAAACAGGGCCCAGGTGGCCTTGTCGAAAAGAAAGTCCTGCATCTCCCCGTAAATCGGGAACAGTCCATAATACGAGCGCTCGGGGTGACCCGGCTCATAATGAAACCAGATGAACGGCACCACGAGGAAGGTCTCGATGACGTTGTCGTGCTTGAGACCCGTGCGACGTCGCTGGATGAAGGTGTAAATTTCCCAGCGTACCAAATTAGGATCTCGGTAATGCACAAAAAACGGCGGCACGAAGTAGAAATTATAAACATCCGTTTCGTGATTATGATACTGCACCCAAAGCGGGCGCATCGTGTCCATCGTTTCTTCGCCGCGCTCACGCTGCTCCAAGAATGGCCCTAGTGCCCGGAAATTGGTTGTGCGCTCGGTTTCGACAATCTCGCCATCGACTTCAACTTCAACCGTTTCGCGCTCCTCGAAAAACAACGGTGACCAATCTACAGCAACGCCCTGCACCCAGCCTGTCATTAACAACAGTAACGCGACAGCCCCAGCCATTTGCCTCACCCAATGCATCCGAATAAACCCTGAAATACAGCACACCCTGCGCCTGGGTCCAAGCTTTTTGCTGTATCAAACCTGATAGCAAATCTGCCAGAAGCGCTCCCCTTCTGCATATAATGCTACCTCTGTTTTAACTGGCGCACGCGGCAAACTACGCTTGAACTAACCCCATGCGCATTACTGGTGGCAGAGCCCGCGGCATCACAATTAAAGCCCCGAACAAGGGAGAAATCCGCCCGGCGACCGATTACCTGCGCGAGGCCGTCTTCTCCTCGCTTGGCCCGGACATCGTCGCTGAGGCACGCTTGCTCGACTGCTTTGCAGGCACCGGTGCCTACGGGCTGGAGGCGCTCAGTCGCGGCGCTGCGCACACGACATTCCTAGAGCAAGACCGCGCCGCCCTCAAGTGCCTCCAAGCCAATGCAGAGGCCGTGACCAAGTCCCTCGCAAAGGACGCTCCGGAAAGCACCCGAGTGATTACCGGCGATGTGTTTGCGCGCCTCAAAACCTCACTGAACGGCGAACAATTTGACCTGATTTTTGCCGATCCGCCCTACCCCCTATGGAAAGAACGCGGGTCAGAAATTCTCACCCTGCTCGCTGCCTGCCTCAGCCCAACCGGACGTTTAATTGCGGAGGCCCCAGGAGAGTACCAACCAGATCCTCCAAGCGGACTCAGCTTAATCCGCCGATTGGCCAAAGGACCACGCCAACCCAGCGCGTTAATCTTCGGGATGCCCTACTGAACTTCAGCCGCCTTGTTGAAATCTTCCTGATCGATTTCAACGTCACGCAGCTTGTCGCTGTTAATCAGTGACTCTGGCGGCGAGCCAACGGCAGGATCTAGCGTGATAAAGCGTTCCGCCATCGCATCCGTACTCGAGATCCGTTGATTACGATAACCGGATTCACGGACCGAAGAAACTGCCGCATTGCTGTCCTGCTTGGCAGCAGCCGATTGCTCTAGCACTGTAGTGCGCAACTGGGACAAGGAGCGATCGAAAGGATAACGATTCAGGCCTGCGTTCAGCGCCAACTCAGCAACATCAAAGGCACCAACCTTGCGCATGGCCTCACCCGCTTCCCAGTAAATCTCAGCGGGCAAACGCGTTTCTTCGAGGTATTCACGCATTTCAGTGTATTCCCCTTTGCTGCGTTCATTAGCGGCCTGGATAATGAGATCGTAAGCCTTGAATACTTCTCCCTCGGCACCCTCCGCTGGGGCCGCCGATCGAATCACGGCCATTTCCTTTTCAGCCTCCTCGAATTGGCCATCCGTGATCAATGCCTGAACGTAGTAAAAGATGATCGCTCCCAAAAACTGGGGGGCAAACTCCCCAATCATGTTGCCAAATTCACGCACTTTATCCGGCGCTGGAACATCGGTTAACCGGGCCGTGAGGTTGCTCAATGCCGCCATGTTTCGGCGATGAAGACTCGCATAGACATTCATCAGTTCCGTCGCCTGCTTATCGTCGCCCTCCTGGAACAGGAACATTATGATATCGAGCTGGTTACGCCACTCGTTGGGATAATCCCGGAAAATGCGCTGAAACATCGCACGCCCCTGTGCTTTGTCCTGATCAGAATAAACAAGGATCGCGTTCAACAGGAAGATATCGGGTTGCTCCAGCTCCTCCTCCGGGATCGTCTGCAGGTAGGTTTGGGCGTCCACAAATGCCCCCATTTTCAGACGGGCAAAAAGCGCAGTATCATAGAATGTCTTCTCAACACCTTCACGGTTGAGGAGCTCCGAGGTGCGAATAACGCCAGCGTAATCGCGTTCTTTAAGTTGGGCCTTGAGCAGCAACTGCATCATCGCCAGACGCTTCGACTGATCGTTCTGCACCTCAGGAAATGCCAACATGATGGGTAAGAACTTCAGCAAGGCCGGGTTGTTGTCATTATACTGAATCGATGCCAGCAACGACTTAAGGTAGTCAGGGTTTTCCGGATAGCCGTATGAAAGGCCGTTTATCAACAGGTTAGTCGCCTCCGGAACAAAGCCCGCTGCCATGTAAAACTGTGCCAGTTCCAAACGGGCCTGTAGGTCATCCGGCAAACGCGCCACCCCCGCACGGTAATTGTAAAAGGCATCCTGGTATTTTTTGCGCTCCAGCATCTCCCGCGCATTGTCGAGATTCGTCTGCCCCTGCAGGCGCGAAATGCGGTCCATTGCAACTGGTGCGATGAGGATATCCGTGAAGCCAATGTGGTTATTGGGGACATTCATCCGCCACGCATACAAACCAACCGCGCCGATCAAATACAACGCGATGACAGCAAATATGCCAAAAAAGAAACCGCGCGTGGGGTTCACCTCAAAGGTCAGCGCTTTGTTATGCTTACGACGCCCCTCCTTGAGCCGCATAAACCGCCAGCAACGCTTGAGACTGGATGTCCACGACTCGGACCCGACAATAACAATTTGCAGATTCATGGCAAAAGCGCC
>JBNNDZ010000066.1:0-4382 GCA_050285865.1 Puniceicoccales bacterium | reverse complement strand
AGCCGCCACACCTGTGAATTGGCGGCATCGGCAATCATGATCTCGGGCAAACCATCACCATCAAAATCACCTGCCGTATAAGCTGAAACCCCTTCCGCCGTCGCACCGGTGGAGTAAAACTCCAGCGGCCAGTCCGGCTCGCTGTCGAAGTCTGCCGGGGAAAGCTGTTCGATGCGCAAACGGCCGGTACGGGGCTCGATCAATACAAGTTGCGGCTCCTCGGCGGCGGGGTCGATCCACGCCATGCCCGGTGAAGCCGTGTCCACGGCATAGGCGGATTCCGCCCCCAGGCCGGTGTCGGGGTCCCACGCTATGATTCGCAAGGCCCGCGATGAGCCCGGCACGCGATAGGCAAAACGCAGCGGTTTCCCGTTGCCTTCCGGTAAGATCGTGAGCCCGGTACCGTTGCCTTCGAGCCGGTGCGACTCATGCAGGCGGACCGGTGCACCGTTGGCGTCGAAACCGAAAACGAGCAGCTTGTCCTTGGCCAACATGGCAAGCTCAAGGCCGTCATATTCATCAGACAATTCCACGAGCTGCATCGTGCTTTGCCAGGGCAGCGCGGTGAGCCCATCGTATTCCCGCTTCTCCCCCCAAAGGCCGTCCTCCATTTGCGGCACGACGACCAGTGGTTCATCCTTGCTGGTAAAAATAACATCCGGCCGGCCATCCCCGGTCACATCGCCCAGTTCGAGATCGAACATCGCAATACCACTCGCCGCGCTGTCGCGTTCGAAGCGCGCATCTTCAAGCACCGGACTCCACCGATTAGTGCGCAATGATCGATTGGCCTTACGCGCCTCTCCCGGCTCGCGCTGGTAGAGGATTTCGATGCGCGCGCGGTCGTTATTGATAACGGCGATATCCTCGCGCCCGTCCTGGTCGATGTCGCCCTGCGCCAACGCACGAACGCCCCAGTCGAGCTTCAACACTTCCGGGCCATCAATTTGCACCGTGGAATTCGCCGCCAACGCAGCCAGCGGGGTGGTTAGGAAAAGGAGTAGTCGATGCATAATTTAGTCTTCCTTCGGCAGCACGAGACCGTGGGTGACTTGCGCACCGTCCATCAGGTAGGTCGAGGAGATCATGAAATATGGCAGTGAGAAATCTTCCGGGATATCCGGCGCAGCGATGCCACCGAAATCGTCGAACGTTCCTTGTGCCCATTCGCTACGGAAGGCCTCAATGATGGTTTCCAGTGCCTTGCCAAAATCGTAATAAGTAGACTCGACCGCGCCATCGGGCAGCTCCGCGAGGCCTTCGACCAACGCACGCTCATCCCACAAACCATCGGAAGCCTCACGCATGCGGTAGAGCGTCCGTTCAAGTAATTCCACCGAACCGGTGCCGAGGACCAGGTAGCCGTTTGCAAACGCATAGCCGAAGGAATCGTCACCCGCGCCGCCCATCGCTGGCGTGTAAATGGTGAAATCCATGAACTCCTTTTCCTGCAACAATTCCATGCCGGGTAAGAAGGTTTCCGCAAGCCCCTTGATGGCACTTTGGAAGGCGACGGGGTCCTTGACCGGAATTGCGATAATCGTGTCTTCCAACCCTAATTCACTCGACATCGGGTCGGCCGCAGCGCTTCCCGCGCCTGGCCGCAACACGGAGAATGTGACAAGCTCGTCTCCGAAATTGTTAATGAGTGACTCGCGCAGATCGATGCCCGATTGCTGACGGAAATTGTCCAACTGCAATTGCAGAAGCGCCCCAAAGTTCTGGCTCATCCCGTTCATGATATCCTCGAAAGCAGCAAAGGTTTCGCTGAAGGCGATCGTCGAAACGGTGGAATCCACCGCCTCGGCGGGAATCCAGTGCGGGTATTCCACTGGCTCGCCGCTGTAGCTAAGCAAACGCAACACGCCGCGCCGCTCCTCATAAAGCAGCGCAAAGGTCGTGCTGATGTGCTCGCCCTCCAGGTCGAGCCCTCCCATCGCACAGTCTAGCATATCGAGCTCCAGGCTCGACCACAGGCTGTCAAACGTAACACCCAGCGGATTGACCGGCATTGCGCCCATGTCACGCTCCAGGTATTCACGTAAAAGGAGCTCACCGGTGCTAAAATTCAAGAAAATACGCACCTGATTTTCACCGGTCAGGTCCAAGCCACGCCGATAATCGGGCGACGAAGCCAAGCTCGCCGAAGCCTCGCCGTCAAGGATCGCATCAACCGTATTCTTAAGCGATTCGAGTGTGCTTGTTTCGATCGCAATACCGTCTACCAGCGCCCAGTACTCGGTCATCCAGCCTTCGTCGTCGCTGTTCAATTCTTCGAGATACAAAGTCTGCCCGGCATATTCTTCTTCGATCAAAAGCACGTCCTCGGAGTCCTCCCCACGGTCGAGCAATTGGAGGAAACGCAGCGCATCGACATCACCGTTGAACTCCGCCATGAGGACGATGTCTGGAGCAACCTCGTCGGTATTGGAAACGGATACGACGGCCCCCAGCACACGACCATCAAGGAGCTCGGTCAAGTTAACCAGGGACAGTTCTTCCCCACTGGCCAGTGTATAGGTTTCACCATTGCCGAGGGTGAAGGGTTCTTCTCGCTTAGCCCACCAGCCGTCCGATTCCTGTTCGGCCAGCATGCCCGCGAGCACCCCGCCCTCCAGTGCCTCAACCAGCGCAGGCGCGTCTTCAAACGAAACCACACCCAAGGTGGAATCGGGGAGAAAATTTTCCAGCGGCTTACCCGCATGGAGTCCACCCGCCAGCAATCCGGCGAGGCTTAGAACAGTGAATGACTTCATTTAGCTTGGGGGCTCCAAACGGCAGTAGGCGGTGTGTTGTAGCGAAATCCGGCGTTTGGATTTCGCGGGTCAAAGGCGAACGCGTCGCGGTTTTCGAGGAAAAATTTCAGCACGTTAGACGGGATCGCAAACGCGAGCCCTTCGGCCCCCATCGCCACGACTTTCATGTTGTTTACACCAACGACTTCGCCCTTCAAATTGAACAGTGGCCCGCCGGAATTACCCGGGCTGATCTCAGTCGTTGTTTGGATGAATACCCGGCCGTCGATTGGACGATTTCGATTGCTCACGATTCCTTGTGAAACCGTGCGATCAAGACCCAGCGGAGCGCCGATGGCAAAAACCGTTTCACCTTGTTTAAGGAAATTCGAGTCTCCTAACGGAACCGCGCTGACCGTTTCGCCTTCGGGTAGCTCAATCTTCAAGAGCGCCAAATCCGCGCCGGGGTTGCTTGCCACGATACGCACCTTGCTGTGTTGCTCACGTTGCAGCGATGCTCCTTCCTGACGAAAAATAGTGACTGATATGTCGTGCTCGCCCGCGATGACGTGGTCATTGGTGACCATGAAACCATCTGGGTGAATGATGAACCCGCTGCCAAGCCCGGTAGGCGTGCGCACCAGAACGACCGACTCTCCGTAGTGCTCCACCCAATCACCAACGGGCAACGTCTGCGGATGGGCCAACGTTTCGAAAATCTGGCCATTATCGCGGGAAGTCGCCGATACGGTGGCGGCCTCGGCCAGTTCAATACCCACGATTTTGTCGCGCGGAATTTCGAGCACCGTGAAACCTAAGTCCACATAGATACAGGCCGGGCGCTCATGCACGACTGAGCCGCTGACGGAGTTTCCTTCGCTGAGCGAAATCGTCGCCCGCTCGGCGAAGGCCGAAGCCGCAGATACCACGGCCAAAAATAACAATAAACGCTTCACTGGATTGAGCATACGCAATCCATGGGTCAGCGCAAGCGCGGGATTGGTTCCGTATTAAGAACCAGTCCCGAGCGCTGATAAGACGGCGATTAATCGTCCAGCGTAAAGCCGACCTTGATCGTCACCTGCCAATGGGCGACTTTGCCATCTTCGATGTGCCCACGGGTTTCCACGACCTCAAACCAGCGCATATTGCGGACGGATTTCGAGGCGCGCTCAATGGCATTGCGGACAGCTTCGTCCGTGGAAACGGGAGAGGAACCAGTAAGCTCGATTTTTTTGTAGATGTGATCGCTCATGGTATCAAGCTACACCGATTTCATTCAGAACCCAAACAAAATCATCAGTTTATGGGTGTAAACGATGGGCTCAAAAACTACCCGCCGTTGCTGCAGTCGAGTCCAGCACTGGCCTTGCGGCGACCGTAGATTCCTTACGATAAATACTTTCCACGCAGTTGCGGACGAGTTGCTCATCCGACAGGCCAAAGCCGATGTCTTCGGGCATTTTGGCAACATTTCGAAACTGTTTTGCCAACTCCCCGAATAGCTTCACTCGAGCGCGTGGCTCCAGCTCCTCACGACGCAGAAGCGATTGAAACGCCAATTGCGCCAGTTCGGGGTTCACCCGCTGGCGAAGCAACGCTTCAATATGAGGATGCTCCCGCAGCGAATTAAACCGGTTTTCCGCC
>JBNNDZ010000065.1:0-3870 GCA_050285865.1 Puniceicoccales bacterium | reverse complement strand
TACGACTGCCACTGCTATTGCGCCGGGGAGGTCCAATCCTCCCCGGCCTCCTGCTCGCCTACTGAAATTAGCTAGAGCAGAGCAGTATTCGTGAGCTCTGCTCCACCCATAACCGGGTTAATCTTGAATCGCCTCGCAATGCGCCTTTGATACGGTCATGCCCTTCGACCCCGATTACGACCTCCCCATGATGCGCCTGGCGCTGGACCTGGCCAAACGCGGCTGGGGCCGCACCCATCCCAACCCAATGGTGGGTGCTGTCATCATGGAGCAAGGTCGAGCAGTCGCCGAAGGCTGGCACGAACGTGCTGGCGGCCCCCATGCGGAAGTCGCCGCATTTCAAAACCTGGGCCACCGCCCCCGCTACGACGCCACGCTTTACGTGACGCTTGAGCCCTGCTCGACCGTCGGCCGTACCGGAGCTTGCACCGACCTCATTATCGAGCGTGGCATCAAGCGCGTGGTCATTGGTGCAGTCGACCCCAACCCCGCCCATGCCGGACGTGGAATCGAAATCCTCCGCGAGGCCGGAGTTGAGGTCATCGAAAATGTCCTCGCCGAAGAGTGCGCAGGATTGAACCTCATCTTCAATCACTGGATCGTAAATCAATCTCCCCTGTTCGCGGCCAAAGTCGCGATGACCCTCGACGGCAAAATCGCCACCCGCACCCAACATTCCAAATGGGTAACGGGCGAAGAGGCGCGGGCAGATGTGATGCGCTGGCGGCGACTGTTTCCCGGCATCGCGGTGGGTGCTGGAACCGTGCTGGCCGACGACCCATCCCTGACTGCACGGCTGCCCAACGCTAAACCGTCCTGTCCCGTGCGCTTTATTTTCGACCGCCATCTGAAGACGGTCAACATGCCCCGGGCGAAGGTCTTTACGGATGAATTTCAAGCCCGCACCGTCGTTGTTACCAGCCCCGATGCACCACGGGCCGCACTCAGCCAAATGCACGATCGCGGCATTCGCTGTTGGGAACTACCGAACGACCCGCCTGCTTTGTATTACAAAGCTTTCGAAGACAAGTGCGTGGAAAACAACGTGACGGGCATCCTCTTCGAAGGCGGAAGTGGCCTGCTCAGCGACATGCTGTGCGAGTGCCGACTCGACTACCTCTTTGCCTACCGCGCGCCCAAGCTTCTGGCCGATAGCCAGGCTTTGCCGGCATTCCGTGGTCTGAACACCAGCGAAATGGATGACGCCATAGTCCTCGAAAACATTGAGCATGCCGTGTTCGGACCCGACATCCTAACCCGCGGCTACATCGTCTACCCGGAATGACCATCATCAAGCGCATCATCGTTGCCACGGGCAACGCCCACAAAACCGAAGAAATCGCCGCAGCTTTGCGATGCAAAGGCTGCACGGTGGAAGTCGTCAGTGCGGCCGCGGTTGGAGGCATGCCACCTGTTGATGAAACCGGGCAAACCTTCGCCGACAACGCCCGACTGAAAGCTGAAGCTTTGCGTTGCAAAGCGAGTCCCGGCGACTGCGTTCTCGCTGATGACAGTGGGCTTTGCGTCGACGCCCTCGATGGCTCACCTGGTGTTTACTCCGCGCGCTATGCCGGACCAAACGCCAGCGACTCCGACAACAACGCCAAGCTCCTCCAAGCCCTCGCCAATACCCCCACTGCCCGCCGCACAGCACGTTTTACCTGCACACTGGTGCTCCTGGGCGACAGAATTGACGAAACCTTTGCCGGCGAATGTCCGGGGAAAATCCAATCCGAAGCAACCGGCGCGCAAGGCTTCGGCTACGATCCGCTTTTCATACCTGAAGGCTATGACCAATCTTTCGCTGTGCTCGGGGGTGAAGTCAAAGACCGCCTCAGCCACCGAGCCCGGGCCTGCGAAGCGCTTGCCCATTGGCTCAACGGACGCTGATGCATAGCGCACTTGTGACCACGATGACTCGGATGGTCAGGGATGCCACGCCATCAGGTTTACAAAAATCGCATCACGCTTAATCCGTGATCCTGCGAGTAATCCGTGGTGAGAATTTGCGCCACATTCTCCGATACGCGAACTTGCGCCGTTTCCAATGCGGTGCCACGGTTAAGGGATGCAATCGGATGAATCGATGCCCCTCGTGCGGCGCTTGCGACAGGAAATTCTGTTCGCACGTCAGCGCATCTACCGAGCCGGTCAACCAACCCCACTGGAGCGATTGGCCCTGCCCAATTTCGACGGTGAAATCTGGGTAAAGCGCGAGGACATTTCCCCGATTAAAGCCTACAAATGGCGCGGAGCGTTTAACCGCATGGCCACGCTGACCGACGAAGAAGCCGCGGCGGGCGTCGTAACGGCATCGGCGGGCAATCACGCGCAAGGCGTAGCGCTGGCGGCGGGCTTGCTCGGTGTCAATGCGTCCATCTACATGCCCGGCACCGTGCCCAAGGTAAAACAAGACGCCGTGCAGCGGCTCGGCGGCGAGCGGGTGGAAATCGTGCTGGCGGGCGATGCCTACGATGAGGCCGTTGCCGCCGCCAATGAACGCTGCGCAGCAACGGGCGCAACATTTGTCCACGCCTACGATGACCTCCATGTCATGGCGGGTCAGGGCGCTTTGGCGGACGAAGTGGTAATGTCCGGTCAAGGTCCCTTTGATGTCGCGTTTTTACAAATCGGTGGAGGTGGCATGGCCGCCGGTGTGGCGACCTGGCTGCGAGCATTCTGGCCGAACATCGAATTGATCGGAGTCGAAGGCGAAAACCAGGCCAGCATGAAAGCAGCGATAGCCGCCGGTAAGCCCGTGCGACTCGACGGTGTCGATATCTTCTGCGACGGCACTGCCGTGCGTCAGGCGGGCGACCTCCCCTTTGAAGTATGCCGCGAACTGCTCGACGAAGTCATCACTGTGAGCAATGCCGAAGTCTCCGACGCCATCCGCGTCATGTGGGATGGGCTACGTGCCATCCCCGAACCCTCCGGCGCGATGGGTCTGGCCGGAGCTTTGCAACGCAAAGCTACTTTGCAGGGCAAACGTTGCTTAACGATACTTTGCGGTGCAAACCTTGACTTCAGCAAGCTCGCGCTGATCGCGGAAACCGTGAGCGCAGGCAACGAACGCCGCCGTTTTCTGCGCATCAATATTCCTGAAACAGCGGGCAGCATGTTGCGTTTGCTCGACGAGGTCCTGGCAGGAGTCAGTATCAGCGATTTTCTTTACGGAAAAACCGACGCCGCACAGGCTTGGCCCATTTTTGGGGTAAACTGCGATGCCAAAGATATGGCGCGTATCGAGCAGGCACTCGCGGCGGGCGGTTATCAATGGTCGGACGTGACCGGCGGCGAGGACATCGAGTTCCGCGCGATCCCCTGCCACGCGGAATTACTTAGCCACCCGCTCTTCCTCAACTTGGAATTCTACGAACGCCCCGGCGCGTTGCACGACTTCCTATCCGACACCATTCGCGGCCGCGCCAACTTCTGTTATTTCAATTACCGCTACACGGGAGAGCGGATCGGCCGTGCGCTGATCGGGCTGGAATTCACAGATTCTGCACAGCGCGAAGAGTTTCTCGCCTGGCTACCCGCAAGTGGCAAGGGGTATCGCAAGTGCCGTCCCGTCCCCGCAGAAATCTGCGCGCGGATGATTTGAAATAAGTCAGTGCGCGAATGAGTCGATGCGTTGATGAATCATACAGCGCATCGGTTCACAGATTCGCCAACGCAGACTACATCTCCTTCGGGGCGCGACGCGTAGCCTCGGTATGACGAATGTCCTTGGCCTTAACCAGATACGCGACCTCCTCACCAATATTCACGGCGTGGTCGCCAATACGCTCAAGGCTCTTGGAGATGAAAATTAACTCGATTGCGATAGCGACGTATTGCGGGTCATCGGTGGCGCGAGACATGAGC
>JBNNDZ010000064.1:0-4346 GCA_050285865.1 Puniceicoccales bacterium | reverse complement strand
ACGATTGCCCCGGTGCTGACCGGCACGTTTCAGGCGCTCGGCCGCACCGTCAGTCCGGCCTTCCAGCTTCTGGCGGAACGTTATCTGTCGAAGGACTACGCGCCGGATGCGGTTGCCGACAAGTGCGGCGTTCCCGCCGCCACCATTCGCCGCATCGCGGCGGAATTGGCGAAGGTCGCTCACCGAGAAGTTCGAGAACCCGCGCCGCACGCAGCTAATCGCCGAAGAAGGCGAATTCCGCATGGAAGACGTCATCGCGAACGAAGGCTGCATCATCACCATTTCGCACAACGGCTTCGTTAAGCGCACAGCGGTCAGCAGCTACCGTTCGCAGAAGCGCGGTGGTAAGGGCGTGATCGGCGCAGGCCAGCACGACGACGACTTCGTCGAACACCTTTTCACCGCCTCGACGCACGACTACATCATGTTCTTCATGAACAATGGCCGCGTCTACGTGGAGAAGGTTTACGAAATACCGGAAGGCACCCGCACCTCAAAGGGCCGCTCGATCGTCAACGTCCTGCAAATGCAGAAAGACGAGAAGATCGCTTCAATGATCTGCATCAAGGAATTCTCCGACACGAACCACCTCGTCATGTGCACGAAGAAGGGCATCGTGAAGAAGACCAACCTCGCCGAATACCAGAACTACCGCAAGGGCGGCACGATCGGTATTAAGATCGACGAGGACGACGAATTGATCGGCAGCAAGCTGACCAACGGCGAAGACGAACTCGTCATCGTGACCCGCGAAGGCATGTCGATCCGCTTCCAGGAAACGGATCTCCGTGACCAGGGCCGCGCCACCCGTGGCGTGAAGGGCGTCACCTTGAAAAAGGCCGACGACGTCGTGAAGGCCATCGAGGTCGTCGATTCCAATGCCACGCTCCTGATTGCAGGCGAAAACGGCATCGGCAAGCGCACGGATTATTCGGAATACCGCACGCAAAGCCGTGGTGGTTCGGGCATCATCGCGCTCAAGACTGCGTCCAAGGTCGCAGGCGCGCTGAGCGTCCACGAAGGCGACGAGATCATGATGTTTACCGTCGGTGGTCAGGCCGTTCGTAGCCCGGTCAAAGATGTCCGCATCATCGGCCGCACCACCCAAGGTGTTCGCCTGATCAACCTCGCTCAGGACGATCGCCTCATCGGTCTGTGCCGCGTGGTCGAAGTTGAAGATAAAACGGGCGGCGAAGAAGATGGCGAAGACGGCGGCGAAGGAACTGCCGACGCTGGCGGCGAGGAGTAATCCACCCGCAAACGATTTCACTCAAACAGGTCGCCTTGTCGGGCGGCCTGTTTTTTTGCGTTGGAGGGCAGGCTATGCTCCAGCAGCCACTCGATGGACATGGATTCAAAGCCCGGCTCAGCCGCGAGGCGCTTCAGTAAAAGCGCGGACGCCAGCGCATCATAGAGTGCGCAGTGTGCCTTGCGACGGCCATCCGGGCAATGGCGCTCGCCCAGCGCGTCGAGTTCACTTTGCAGCGCAAAGCAATCGACGAGTGCGCCGAGCTGGTAGGAATCCAGATCCGGGTAAATGACTTCATAGAGTCGCCGGGTGTCGATCCACGGCCCCCAATCGGCAACCGCCCCACCCCGCAACCAGTCCATTGAGGCCGGTGGGTAACTCCACTGCCCCTTCAGCAGCCCCTGCTCCACCGCGGCGTGGTGCGCGGCAAACACACCCTGAGCGCGCCAGTCGCGGAAGCGCTCCCACTCATCGGCGAAGGGATCGGCGTCTCTGGTATCGCACTGGGCAATGCCGTGCAGGCGTGTGTCCTGGGCGCTGAGGTTTTCCAATGGCCGGCATAGCCGCGTATGGCAGGCCACGACTTCCCCCCCGGACATTTCCGCCACCCCGTATTCGACCACACCGGTGCGCGCCGCGCCTTCGAAGTCGATTACATAGATGGGAATTTCACGCCAATGGGGCATCCTCTCAAACAAGGCTAAGCGTGAATCTTTGGCAACACATCGATTTATGCGTGAATTCGCGGCGCAGACGCTTAACGTACCTCTTTATGGATCTGACTGAATTCAAAAACTTCACCACAGAGTTGGCCGTCGAAAGCGGAAAACACATTACCAAGATCTGGAACGAGGACGACCTCGGACTGGAGTTCAAGGACGACAACACGCCGGTTACCCGCGCCGATCGCGAGGCCGAAGAAATCATGCGCGACATGATCCGCAAGCGCTTCCCATCGCACTGCATCATCGCCGAAGAATACGGCAGTGAAAACGAAGACGCCGAGTTTGCGTGGATCCTTGATCCGATCGACGGCACGAAGTCCTTCATGGCTCACATCCCATTGTTCGGCACGCTGATTGGCCTGCTCCATCGCGGTGAGCCAATCCTGGGCGCGATCCACCAGCCCATTCTTGGCCAGCTTGCCATGGGCGACAACGAGACGACCACCCTGAACGGCAAGCCCGTCAAGGCACGCGTGCAGAACATCGAACGCTCCATCCTGCTGGCAACCGACCCGCGTTTGCTCGAAATGACGGACGACCGCCCCGGCCTGAAGGAGCTTTGTAAATCGGTTTACCTGCGCCGCACCTGGGGCGACTGCTACGGCTACATGATGGTGGCAAGTGGCCGCGCCGACATTATGATCGATCCAAAGCTGGCACCGTGGGACGTGCTCCCCGTTGTGCCAGTCGTCCGTGGTGCCGGTGCGATGCTGACCGACTGGGATGGCAATCAGGTGAACCTCAGCAATGTATCCACGACCATTGCGGCACACCCAAGTCTGCACGGCGAAGTCCTGCGCTGCATGCGCAAGGAAGCCTAAAACCGCCGGTCGAGTATCCGCATTTCAACTTTCCCGGCCGCAATCTTGTTGTCGGGCAAAAATCCACCAAAGGGGATGCAGGGCATGACAACGGCCTTGCGTCCCAAAATGGTCCCGGGCTGGATGACCGCATTGCAGCCCGCTTCCGCGTGGTCTCCAAAGATCGCGCCAAATTTGCGCAACCCGCTGTCCACGGTCTTACCTGGCAGTTTTACCGGCACGCTTGATTGGTCGAGTCGCAGGTTGGCCAGAATCACCCCTGCCCCAAGGTGCGCGCCTACACCAAGAACCGAGTCGCCCACGTAGTTGAAATGCGGAGCCTGCACGCCGTCCAGCAATACGCAGTTTTTGAACTCACTGGAATTTCCGAGCACGCAGCCTTTGCCCACGATTACGCGGCCACGGATGTAAACATTCGGGCGAATTTCCGTTTCCGGGCCAATCCATGCGGGCCCCTCGATGACTGCGTTCGCGGGAAGCTTCACCGTGGGATGGATGTAGACCTTCCCCTTGATGCTCACGCCGGGCGGGATCGCGGCATGCCCCTGCGCGCTGTTCCAATCAAAGGAAGCCAACGCTTCCTCAATGAGCGGCAGCCATGTCCACGGCGGCATGTCCATCGGGAAAGTCCCCGCAAAGGGCGCAAGTGATTCAGGGAAAGTCAGTAACTCAGCGGCGTTCATCCGTTTTAATCTGAGCCTGAGCACTCCATCTGTCCAGCGTTGGAGGGGAAAAATTTGCGGGTCTTCACGGGGAAATTTCCCAAAAATCTGCTTGCAAGACCTCGGCTCCTTCGTGATTTTTCCCGTTTCCGTTTTACGGGCTGTAGCGCAGTCTGGTAGCGCGCGTCGTTCGGGACGACGAGGTCCAGGGTTCGAATCCCTGCAGCCCGACCATTACGAAAGTCACATCTTTATGGTTGGCAGACTTTTACGTTGAGAAAATGCCGAGGATCGGGTTTAATGTCCAAGATGGCTTTGCAATCCCGCAGCAAGAAACCCCGCCGAAACCGTAGCGAAGATATCTTCAAGGACCTGGAAAAGCGTATCCTCGCATGGGAATACCCTCCGGGTTATCATTTAAAAGAAGATGAGCTATGTCAGGAGTTTAACGTCAGCCGAATTCCGGTGCGCGAAGCCTTAGGGCGGCTGGGGCAGATTCACCTCGTCGAACGAAAGCCCAATTTCGGTTGCACCGTCAAGCGCTGGAGCCTCGCCGAAATCAATGACCTTTATGAGCTGCGCATCGCACTGGAGAGCCATGTCGTGGAGGTGCTGGCAAAGTCCCCCCCTGATCCAGATGCCTTCGACGACTTGATCGACGAATGGGAACGCTACCATCGGGATGCGAAAGACATCGAGTTTCCGCAAGAGAACTGGTCGACCCGCGACGAGCATTTTCATGAGAGCCTGGCGTCAATCCTTGGTAACCAGCAAATCCTCAGTTCCTTGCGGGACATCAATTCCCGCCTGCGCTTTTTGCGCGTCAAAGACATCACCAACGCCCAAGTGCTCACCAACAGCAGTGAGCAACATTTGGGCGTGATTGATG
>JBNNDZ010000063.1:0-4350 GCA_050285865.1 Puniceicoccales bacterium | reverse complement strand
TCGTATAGTTCGAGTAGGGTTTGCTCCATCGTAATCATGCCTTCGGAACCGCGGGTTTCCATCGTTGAATAAATCTGATGGATCTTGTTGTTGCGGATCAAGTTGCCCACCGTGCCAGTGTTGCGCATGACTTCCATTGCTACGACGCGTCCTTCGCCGCCGGCTAGGGGAACCAGTTTCTGGCTGATGACGGTCTTCAGGTTCATTGAGAGCTGAGTCGTCATCTCGCGCGTACGCTCCGGAGGAAACATGTCGATCAGGCGGGTGACGCTACCGATGGCATCGCGGGTGTGCACCGTGGAGAAAACCAAGTGGCCGGTTTCTGCGGCGGAAATCGCCAGCGCCGCCGTTTCAATATCACGGATTTCCCCGACGAAGATCAGGTCCGGGTCTTCACGGAGGGCACTACGCAGGCCGCGGGCAAATGACTCCACATGCACGCCGACTTCGCGCTGCGAGATCATTGCTTTGTCGCTGTCAAACAGGTATTCGATCGGGTCTTCCAGCGTGATGATGCGGTCCGGGCGGTGCTGGTTGATGTAATTCAGCAAGCTCGCCATCGTGGTGGACTTACCGCTGCCGGTGATGCCGGAAATAAGCACGAGGCCTTGGCGCAGGTTGACGAGGTCTTCCCAGATGTCGTCATAGGGGAAGCCGATGCGCTCAATGCTGGGTGGCTTGGGCGGCAACATACGTAGCGTTGCAGCGAGTCCATGGCGGTCCTGGAAGACGTTGAGACGGAAATTGTAACGTTCTTCGTCGCCTTCAAACTCGTAACCACAGTCGAGGTCGACTGGGCCGCCGGAGCGAATTTCCTCTACGCGGCTTGGATTGATCAATGGATAAATCAAGGCCTCGGCGACCTCTTGCGTCAACGCCTCACCACCGGGAATGGCGACGAGCCCAGAGTCGAGACGGTAGCGGATTGGCTCACCGACCTTGAAGTGGTAGTCGGAAATGCGCGGCAGGCCATCGACCATGTATTCCGGGTCGGTGATGGTGTGCAGCAGGTCGCTGATGCTGTATAAATTTCCGCCTGCGGGGTATACTTTGGCGTGGGGATCGAGAACGTGTTCCATGTAGTTTTGAGACTGGCGCTTAATTATCACCTCTCAAGAACTTTTGCATTTTCTTAAGTGTAACATAAGATGGTCGATTATATCGTTGCCAAGTGGCATATTGACCCTATCCCTTTGATGCGCTAGCTTTATAACGATGCTTCAAGAAAACCACGCCAATCCGCCTGTCCGCGATGACAAGTCCCGCGGCGGTCTAAAGCGCATCTGGAATGCGATGTTTTACTCGTTTGAGGGCATCGGTTCCAGTCTGAAGCACGAGTCGGCTTTCCGGCAAGAGGCTTTGCTGGCCTGTGTGCTGATCCCCCTCGCGATCGCATTGCCGGTCGGTTTGATGGGCAAGGCGCTCATGATTGGCTCGATTTTCCTGGTCCTTATCGTCGAGCTTTGCAACTCCGCCCTGGAGTGGACGGTCGACTACATTTCCCAGGAAACGCACCCCTTCGCCAAGCGCGCGAAAGACATGGGAAGCGGTGCAGTCTTTTTCTCCCTTCTCAACGTCTTGGTCATGTGGGTAATCGTGATCATGGATGCCGTACAGCAAGGACGCTTGCAGTGGTAAGGGAGGGGTTTGCTCCCGAATGCGCTTGCGGAAAGGGCACTTGGTATTAGTGTTCGGTTATGAGCGAGCTGAGCGCCGAAAGGTTACTGACGCCCGAGGAATACCTCTCGGCTGAGCGTGATGGTGAAGTGCGCCATGAGTATATTGGTGGACTCATCACTGCAATGGCGGGTGCTTCACGTCGGCACAACATAATTACGGGAAACCTCTATGCTGACATTAACCGAGCGTTGCGGGGGACGCCATGTCAGAGCTTTGTTAGTGATATGAAGGTGCGTCTCGCGTTGGGCCGTGATGAAATCTTCTACTATCCGGATATTTTGGTAACATGCGACTCCCGTGACCGTGAACACGCGGATTTCGTGCGCTATCCTAAGCTCATTATAGAAGTGCTTTCACCTGCGACTGAGCGATTGGACCGGCGGGAGAAATTCTTTGCCTATCTCCAAATTCCGTCGTTAGAGGAATACGTTCTAATCTCACAGGAACGCCCGGAAGCACTGGCTTTCCGGGCGGCTGATAACTGGACTGGCGTTCAAATCACCGATACGCTCGAATTGCGATCGATTGGACTACCGGTGCCTTTTGCGGATATATTCGTCGGAGTAGAAGCCGAGTAGGGCGTTACCCCTCGGCGGTTTCATATAGCGTAATGCGGTTGCCGAATGGATCGGTGATGACAATTTCGCGCAGGCCCCAGGGCTGGAGCTCGGCTTTGCCCGGGCGGCAGTTTTTGTAACCACTTTCGCGGAGGCCTTTCAGGTAGTCATCGATACCGGGAGTTTCGATGCGGACTGCCGAGCCGGGGGAGCAGTCACCGTGGTGCTCAGAGACGTGCAGGATACATTCGCCGCGGCGTAGTTCCATGTAGAGCGGCATGCCTTCACTGAAACGGTGTTCCCACTCGACTTTGAAGCCGAGGAAGTCCACGTAGAATTCTTTGGCTTTGGCTTCATCGAAACTGCGGAGAATCGGAATCGTTGTTTTCATCGTTACATCCGTTCGAGGGTGGCAATGCCGAGCAGGTGGAGTCCGGTTTCGAGTACGGCCAGGGTGCGGGCGCAGAGCATCAAGCGACGGGCCTTGATTTCCGGCTCGTCGACCATGACGTGGTTGGCGTTGTAGAAGGAAGAGAATGTTCCGGCCAACTCGAATAGATACGTGCACAGGAAGTGTGGACGCAGGTCGCTGATGGTCAGATCAAGTGCGCCAGGGAAGGCAATTAGCTTTTGCGCGAGGGCAATTTCTCCTTCGGTTTCCAGTGCAGCGGCGGATTCTTCGCCCTCACCGGGACGCAGGCCGGTCTTGCGGAAAATCGAATGAATACGTGCACCCTGCATTTGCAGGTAGGGTGCAGTGTTGCCCTCGAAGGCGAGCAGTTTTTCCCAAGAGAACACGTAGTCCTGCGTGCGGTTCTGCGAGAGGTCGGCGTAGCGGACCGCGCCGACGCCGACCGCCTCCGAGACGCGGGCGCGTTCGTCGGCTGGCAGCTCAGTGGTCTTCTCGGCGACAATCGCTCCGGCGCGTTCGACCGCTTCGTCCAGCAATTCGGCCAGGCGGATGGGCTCGCCGCTGCGGGTCTTGATCGCCTTGCCGTCCTCGCCCAGGATTGTGCCAAACCAGACGTGATCGAGGATCGGCTTGGAATATTCCTTACAGGCAAACCATTTGTCCACAGTCAGGAACAACTGCTGGAAGTGGTCCTGTTGACGGCCATCGGTGACGTAGACGATCTCGTCGGCCTTGAGTTCTTCGACGCGGTAAATGACGGTCGCCAAATCGGTCGAGGCGTAGTTGCTGGCACCGTCTTTCTTGCGGATGTTGAACGGGTAGGGGCGCTCGTTGTCGCGGGCAAACTTCTTCACCTCGTCATGCCAGACAACCAGGGCACCATCGCTCTCCTCTGCGATGTTGCACGCGGTCAACTCTTCATAAACGCGGTCGACCTTGTCGCGGTAAAAGGATTCACCGAGGGTCAGGTCTGGCTTCACGCCCATGCGCGCGTAATTCTTTTCAAAGGCTGAGTTGGATATACTGATGATCTGCTCCCAGATGGCGGTGTTTTCGGCGTCGCCTTGCTGGAGCTTTACGAGCTCATTGCGGGAAATGTCACGCACGGCTGGGTCGTCTTTTTCCATTTGCGTGCCCAGCTTGTAAAGGCGTTCGATCTCGGGCAGGGCATCTGCGCCGAGTGAACCGAGGTCCACGCCTTCGCGCTTGATCGCCATGATGAGGGTGCCGAAGTTAGTTCCCCAGTCACCGATATGGTTGTCGCGGATGACCTCTGCGCCGCAGAAATCCATGATGCGCGACACGGCCTCGCCAATGACGAGCGGGCGCAGGTGCCCGATGTGCATCTGCTTGGCGGTGTTGGGGCTTGGGTAGTCAGCGATGACCTTGCGGCCTTTAAAGCGACTCGATGCGCCGTCGCGGAATGCGGCCTCGTTGCGGAAGTCGCCCAGCCATTGGCCGAGCAGGCGAGTTGACGCGCGGAAATTAATGAAGCCCGGGCCCGCAATTTCCACTCCCCAGTCAACGTCATTGGGCACGGATGGCGTTTCGCCTTTCTTGGGCTGAATCAGTGCGCCGGAGAATTCACTGCGGGCCAGCAGGGCATCCACGAGCGCCGTTGCGAGTTGACGTGGGTTCGCCTTGGCTTGCTTGGCAAATGGCAGCACGCCGTTGGCCTGAAAGTCGCCAAAGCGTGGGTCC
>JBNNDZ010000062.1:0-5406 GCA_050285865.1 Puniceicoccales bacterium | reverse complement strand
TGAAGGCGATGAGGGCTTCTGGATGTATATACACGCGGCAGATTCAGACGAAGTACATGCGGACTTGGCCGAAGCAGGCTTCCGTGTCGATGTGACCGCACTGCGTTCAGAAATTTGCGCGGAACCTGAGGAGGTTCATGATTTCTCAGATGATACGCGCTTTTGGGTCGCTCAAAAAGTTGCGAACGCGTGATTTTCCGGAAGCGGGGCGTTCTCCTCAATTCCGGGCTTCACATTTTGCGTGGGGACCCTAGCGTCGCACTTCTATTCCCTGTAACAAATTGTTTTCCAGTATCCTATGAGCAAAGTCTACCTCGCAGCCTTGATTGTTTTCCTGTCGGCGTCCGGCCTTTCGGCGGAGCCCGTAGCCGAATTTTTGAAAAAGGCCCGCGCCCAGCTCGGGTCGGAGTCTGCGCTGAAGGGGGTGGAGTCGCTTCAATATGCGGGCGAGGTGATGTCGCCCACGGGTGAGAAGATATCTGAGTTGAAGCTGGTTTTTGATAAGCCGGACCGCCAACTGTTGCGCGAAGACCGCAATGACGAGATTCACCAGACGGCAGTGAACGGCTTCGAAGGCTACTTGCTTAGCTATAATAAAACAGATCCCGCCAACAAGGTGTTGCGCGTGCTGCCACCGGCCCAGACCAAGCGTTTGATGGCAAACGCGGTCGAGAACTTGAATTTCTTCAATGGCCCGATGCAGTTGCGCGGTGCCGAGATTGTCGACGGCGGCATGGTGGACTACAAGGGGCAGACTGTGCGCAAGGTGCTTTTCAAATACCCGCTGGGTCTCGTCTATGAGCGCTATTTTGATCCCAATTCCGGCAAACTTCTGGCAACGGTCAGCAGCGACGGACTGACAATGGTTGAGCGCAAATCACTCCAGTCCGGCGGTATCAAGTTCCCCAAGGTTGTCGACACCTACGATGCCGAGGGCAACCTCGTGCGCACGGTCGAGTTTACTGAGATTGTGGTCAATGGCACAATCGAGCCGGGTGCCTTCGATTTCCCCGGGTAAGCTCGGGTATTCGCGGCGATTAGCCGTGATTGATGAATGCAGTTCCCGCCACGTGGAGCGGGTGTCTCAGGCTGCGCTGGAGGTAGGCATGGCCTTGTTGAACGGCTTCTTTGAGCGGCGCACCGCGCGCCAGTACCGCTGTGATCGCGGCTGAAAGCGTGCAGCCGCTGCCGTGGGTGTTGACTCCCGTCATCCGTCGGCAAGTGATCGTTTCACAGGTGCCGTCGCGCTCCAAGAATATGTCGACAAGCTCGTCGCCTGGGAGGTGACCGCCCTTGAGTAATACGGCGCTGCCAAATTTTCGGAGCAGCTCGCGGGCAGCGTCCTTCATGGCATCGAGTGAGTCCGGGCGTTGGCCTAGTAGTGCGGCGGCTTCATCGAGGTTGGGGGTGATGAGCGTCGCGGCCGGTAGCAGGCGCTCGCGGAGTTGTTGGGCCGCGTCCTCGCGCAGCAAACGTGCACCGCTGGTAGCGATCATAACAGGGTCGACGACTGCCGGAATTTCGTTTTGCTCGATAAATCGCGTCGCAGTTTCGATGAGCGGGGCGGAAAACAGCATGCCGGTTTTGAGGGCGGCGATGGGGAAGTAGGCCGCCAGCTGGTCTAGCTGTGCTTGAAGGAACTCAGTGGGTAGCTCGTGGACGGCGGAAACGCCATCTGGGTTTTGGGCGGTCAGCGCCGCTTGGGCGGTTACCCCGTAGGCTTGTAAGCGTGAGAAGGTGAGCAGGTCGGCTTGGATACCGGCTCCGCAACCGCTATCACTGGTGGCAATGGTAAGGGCGACTGGCAAGTTTGGCTTGGACACGATTTCAGCATTGATCGAAACGAAACGGTTATTCAATGCCAGAGAGGTGATAACCTTATCTTACCGCAAAGTAAGGCGGTGTCTTCTTTTTTGTGCACTTCAATAAATTCAGTAATGGTGCCACCGCCCGTGAGTGCAGTGGTGCGGTAAGATTTCGGAAAAAAGCTTGTCATCAACGGTCAACTCGTTGTGCTGAACTGCTTCTGCGGTCCATACCCGACTCGCCTGGCGCGAATTCAAATCCCCAAAACCTTTGATCGTGCGAAACATTTTGCTTCGTTATAAATTCCTTTTTTTGCTTGGTCTCGGCCTCCTTATTGGCTCGGCCGCACGGGGTCAAGATCCCCAGAGCTTGACCTTGTCGAGCTTGCTGGAGACGGCAGGCGGTTTGGTGGGCTCTGCCCAGTTTGTTGAGGCGCGTCCCTTCCTGCTAGAGCTGGTTGATCGTTTTGAGGGCGAGGGGGATGATCAGCGTAAAAACCTGGAATCGGTTTATCTCTACCTTGGGGTGGGGTATTTGGTCGATTATTCCAGCACCGGTGCGGGCAGCGATCTCGAGTCCGCGATCAAGTGGCTGTTGCGGCTCAATGAGGAATTCCCCAACGGCGATTTTGCGGTTCAATCGATGCTCTATATGGCCGATGCCTACCGCGGTTTGCAGGATTTTGACAAAGCTGCCGATGTTTATGAGAAATTGCTGAAGCCTCCGTTTGAAGGTCGATTGTCCAACCAGCAGCGCTTGGAAGCACTGGAAAAACTGGTGCAGTGCCTATACATTTCCCAAAAGTGGCAGCGTGGGTTGCCGTGGTTCCTCAAGTTCCTCAATGAAACTCAGGACCGGGATAAAGAAGCGATGGCTGCCGCTGCTTTGTTGGAAGGTAATATCAAGGTGGGCAATTTTGACGAAGCCCTCAAGTTTTTGCGTTACTTGGTCGGCGAGTCGCCCGCCCGTTACAACCTCCAGCTCAATATCGCCCTGATCGATGCGGGAGACAAGCTCGCGGAAGAAAAGCGCTATGCGGAGGCGATGCTCATGTATCGCATGGTATTGACCGTTGACGAAATCAAGCAATGGCAGGCCTTGCGTTTGAAGGACCTCGAAACACAGCTTGATCGGTTGAAGCTATCCGTCATCGATCAAAGCAACGAACGGCTGATCGAGCTCGAAACGGAAATATTCAACGTCAAGGCCCAAATCGACGCTCTGGATAAGCTCGATCCCTATACGGCGGCTCTGCAGGTCCGCATTGCGCGTAATTATCTCCTGACCAACCGCGATTGGGAGTCGTTTTACGCGTATCAGGATATCATCCGAACATACCCGGATCACGCCAATATCGAAGATTTCGTTTACGCAGCGTTTACCGGCGCAACCAAAATCAACAAAGCTGATGCAGTCGTTGATCTCGGCGAAAAGTACCTCGGAGATGGCAAATTCAGCAGCTACACCAGCGACATTGTCGTCAAGTTGCTGGAGTATTACCGCGACCAGGAAGATTACGAAGAGTTCTTCTTCTTGGCGAAAGACTTCGTGACGGAAAACCCGAATACCGAGTATGCCAGTTCGGTGGTTTTCCTCATGGGTTCGGTTTACACCAAGCTCGGGCGTTACCAAGAGATGGTTTTCCAGTTCCAGGATTGGGAAAAGCAATTCCCGAACACCGAGATGAATCCCGGCCTGTTTTACTGGATCGGTCTTGGCCTTATCCTGGAGCGCGATTACAACGGAGCTTGGGAATACTTCAACGCCATCATCAATGACTACCCCGGTAGCGTTTATGCGGAAGACGCCCTTTATCGCCGCGGTATCTGCTACATGGGTATTGAAGATTACGAAGCCGCCCGCCGCGATTTCAGCAAGTTCGTTCGCGAATACCCGAATACTTCCCTGCGCGGCGAAGTGGAATTCTTTCTGGGTGAAATTGCCTCCGCGCTGGGTGAGGTTGAAGTCGCGATTAAGCACTACGAGAACGTCGAGAAATACACCGACAACATTGCCTTCATCCAAAACGCCTACTTCCAGATGGGCATTCTGCTTGAAGCCAACCGTCAATACGACCGCATGGCGCAAAAGTTCGAGCAATTCATTGAGAACTACGCCGGTAGCGCTGAGTTGACCGGTATCGTTTTCCAGCTTGGCCGTGCATACGAGCTCAACCTGCAACCTCAGCGCATGCTGGAGCTCTACCTCGAAACCATTTCGGATTACGGCGACGATCCTTACACCTACGGCTTGGACGACATCCTGATCGTCTACCCGGAAAAGTATTACCTCAACCGCGACTTGATTCAGCAAAACCTCGACCTGCTGACGAAGCTAAATCATGACAAGGCATTCCGCGAACTCCTTTCCAAGGACCGGACGGCAATGTTTGAATACCTTGCCGACAAGCCGCTGGTGTTGGAATCGATCAAGCGTTCGCTCTATGACGCCAATTTCCGCAAGGTCCTTGTCGATGATACCGCGCCTATCCAGGACTGGATTAGGCAGTTTCAGGATCTTCAGAACGTCTTCCCCACCGAAACGCCGGAAGAGTCATTTACCCGCCTCTACAAGCAAGCGCGTGAAGATGGCGAGGAAACGCTGGCGCTCCGTCTACAATATGCGCTGGCGCAGTTGGACAACGACGTCGACCCCAACCGTGTCTTCACGGAAGATGATTTCTACTACGGCAGTCCGGTGGTCCTTGTTTGGATGGGCGGACGGATCGAAAGCTACGACCCCGACATGGCCCGTGAGTCATATGAGTTGGTCTTGGAAGATCATCCTGAATCCGAGCAAGTGTTCGAAGCCCTGCTCGAACTGGGCAAACTGCAGGCTCAGGAAGGTAATTACCAGGCTGCCTATGACTTATATGATAAGGCGCAATCGGAGTTTCCGTTCCACGAAAACGCCGTTGATGCCGCGATGCTCAAGGCCGATGTGTTGCGCGAACTGGGTCGCCATGCCGATGCCCGTGACGCCTATAAGCTCGTTGTGGGCAACCGCGACTGGCGTGGGCCTTCCCATGCGGCTGCCTTGTTCAAAACGGGTGAAAGCTACCTCGAGCAAGGGGAGCTGGATCAAGCGCAGGCTTATTTTGAGCGAGTTTATATCGGCTACCCGGCTTACCTCGATTGGGCCGCACGCGCGTATTTACTCAGCGGTCGCACGCTGCAACAAATGGGCCGTGCTGACGACGCCCGTGCCACCTACGATGAATTCCTCAACGAGGAAGCTTATCGCGACACCGAAGTCTATCAGGATATCAAGCAAGCTCGAAGCGCCCTGTAATGAAATTCATCCTCACAGTCTTTTCCATCCTCACGGCCGCCTCGATTGCTGCGGCCCAGGACTATTTTGCTGAGTTCGGCAATGCCCCGGTGCCTGTCGTCAACCGCAGTATCGGGCAGAACTCAGATGATCGACTTTGGCTCACCGGTGTCGACCGAGGTGACCTTATCCTCAAGGTAGACCCGCGTAATCCCCGCAGTGCGGAAATCGGTATTCCGATCGAAGGGCAGGGGATGCAACTGCAGGTGGTTTTCCCTGAATCTGCGCAAGATGCCGTCCGCGAGATCAACGAAGGCAAATACCAGATCG
>JBNNDZ010000061.1:0-5872 GCA_050285865.1 Puniceicoccales bacterium | reverse complement strand
CGAAATGATCAACAACCCGGAATACTACGGCGCGACCGACATCCTGGATGCCATCGGCTATGACTCAGGCCCCGAACGTGCAGATAAAATCATCGCCGCCTACCGCGCCTCCAAGAGCATGCCTATTGGTGTCCAAGAATCGCTGCTCAACGAACTTTCCTACGAAGAAGCAGGTAACGAAAACATCCATGCCCTGCTCATCGAGGAACTCCAGAGCTCAGACCCCGAGGCCCGCCAACGCGCCTCGGACAACATCAAGTTCTACGACGACGAATCGATCAAACCGGCCCTCGAAGAACTCATGAAAAACACCGAGGACCCCAAAGTCATCGCGGCAACCGCGGAGCTCCTCGACTGGCTCAACGCCATGCCCTTCTCCGAATACAAGGCGATGGTCCTCGCCAACACGCCAGCCCACAAACGTGCCGAAGAAGAAGCCCGACTCGATGGCATGCTCAACGACGCAGCCCGCGACCAACTAGCCCCCTCCCAGCCACAACCCGAACAACAGTAAGCCCGGTTATCAATTGCCGCCAACACCGCATTTATACCCCACCCATTAAATCAGGCAGAACCCTTCAACCAAATGAAGGCAATCACCCCCACTATCAGTAAAGAGCTACAGCAAAAGAAGGAGCTTTTGCATTAAAAAATGCTTTACATCTCCGGGAGTTATGACATTTCTAAGCCACTGTAAGCAGGGATACCCTGTGCGCACTATCTAATCAAAATCAAACTACACACCACCATGAAACTGAAAAAGGCTATCATGCTCGGTATCGCTGCCGGCGCGCTCGCTATGCCAGCGCTCGAAGCGGTTACCGTCCGTCACCAAATCAACGTTGCAGGCCGCATTTATGATGACCGCAACAACGGTTACACTCAAGTACGCTTCACCCACCGCGACCTCGCCCTCGAAATGGCAGGCCACCACGGTTATTCCCTCGCAAACAACGGCCGTCAAGCACGCCTCGTTGCTTTCGAATGGGTTCCCGGTGAGTTGACTCTTATCGCAATCGAAGACGGCCCCGCAAACAACGCGTCCTACTACGCAATCGGTGGCACCTTCTCGCTCGACGCCAACGGCATCTACGACGGTATCCCCTTCGCAGTCCCCGGCACCGACTCTGACCCGCTCATTCCTTTCCAAGGCGACTTCCTGATCGGCTTCGGTCAAGCAGGTGACGTAACCGCAGGCCCTTCCATCCCCGGACCCGGCCAATACATCTATGCTAACGCTGCAAACGGCGCACGCAACATCTCCAATGGTGGTTTCTTCATCGACGTAACTCCGGACGGTTCCGAAGTCCTCACCGATGACAACTACTTCGGTATGGGCAACTTCATCTCCACTGGTCGTGTAGTTCGCCGCGCTGGCAACACACAACTGACCCCAGCTGGTGGTGCTCGCGGTGTTCGCGTTCCTGGTGCATTCTTCAACGATGTATTCACCTTGAACATCGACTTCCCGATCGAAGCCAACATCAACTTCGTTCAGCGTGGTATCGATGACGCGACCTTCGTGCTCATCTATGACAACGCTTCTTACGAAAACTACACTCCGGCTCCAATCGTTCCTTAAGTTGTAGTTGAATCGATTTCGACAAACCGGGATGCTGCAAAGCATCCCGGTTTTTCTTTGCCCAAACAGCAGAACAGCACACCCATGCTATACTTCGACGCGACGAACAGCCTCAACTCCCGCACCAAGTCTGGGCTCCAACGGGTCGCCCAAGCCTTGCGGCGGGCACTCGAGGCTGAAACCGCTCTACAACCCGTGACCTGGAACACCCGCCGGGCTGCATACTTGCTCGCCGACGGGGGCGCTGCCATCCAGTGGACCCCAGAGGACACGCTGCTTATCCCCGACATTTTTTCCGAAGAAGACCGCCCCGGCTATGCCGACTTCATCGCTGCCTGCCCGGCCCAAACCACCGCCATTTTCCACGACGCCATCCCCCTGCGCTTTCCGGAATTCACCTGGCCACATTCCGTCCGCAAAGCCCCCCGCTACCTCAAAGACCTCAGCCTTTTCGACCGCGTTTTCGCCGTTTCCAATCAAAGCCGACGTGAGCTCACAGGCTTCTGGGACTGGCTCAATTTGGACAATCAACCGCCCGTAACCGTAGTTCCCTCCGGCGCGGATATCCACCCCGACCGGCCACGCAAAACCAGCGAAAACATACCCACTGGCAAACAGGTGCTCAAAACCGGCATCCTTGAGCCGCGTAAAAACCAAACCGCTTCACTAGCTGCCGCCCGCATCCTGCATGAGCAAGGCGTCGACTTTCGCCTGGGCTTCGTGGGCCGCGTCAACCCCCACTACGGCAAGCCCATCACCCAAGCCATCCGTAAGGCCGCGAAAGCCGGCGTCCCCGCCAAACACCACGGTAAGATCAGCGACGACGAACTCGCCGCCCTCTACCGTGAAGCCCGCTTCACCCTGCTGCCCTCGAGGGCCGAAGGTAACGGTTTGCCCGTTTTGGAATCCCTCTGGCAAGGCCTGCCCGTCATTTGTTCCAATTTGCCCGCTGCCCAAGATTGGGCCGAGGGCGCATCCGTCCGCGTGGTGGACCCGCTGACCCCCGAATCGCTGGCCGCCGCCATGCGCGATTGGTTGGAAGACGACGCAGCTTACGCCGAGGCTGTCCGCCATGCGCGCGGAATCGCCTTGCCCACGTGGCGTGAATGCGCACAAAAAGTCCTTTCAATCCTTGCCGAACCTCCAAAATGAAACCCTGGAAAATCGCCATTCCGCTGATCGTCATCGTCGTCGCCCTGCTGCTCCTGCGTCCCTTGCTCATCTCGGAGCCAGAGCCCATCGAAGCGGGTCCGACGGCATCCGATATGGCGCGCCAAGCCGCATCCACGCCACGCGCCCCGGCCATTGATTCCACGCCCGATGCCGCCGTCACCCTGGAAGACGACGCACTCGGCAACGACGAGATCGCGGTTGCCATCCGCCAGTTTCAGCAAAGCGAAGATTTTGCCCTTCAACTCGAAGCCTTGCTCAACCTAGCTGAAGCCGACACCAGCGACCCGCGCGTGCGGGCATTCCTCACCGAAGGCGTCGCTCACCCCGACCCCGACCTCGGCTTCATCTGCATTGAAATTATCCGCAACTCCGAGGATGACCGCTACCTGCCCGGCCTGCGCCCCATGGTCGCCAAAGCACCCAACCCCGAGGCCCGCGAGCAAATCGAAGACCTAATCCTTTTCCTCTCCTCCCCCACCAGCTACCAGAGCCCCTTGGAGTAAACGACTACCCATGCTAGCGCGGTTGGTCCCCCAACCGTATTGCACCACGTAAAAAGCCACGCATTGCGCCAAATAAAGCGCCCTGTCCTGAGCCCGCCCAATTCAATGCGGTTGAAGACCAACCGCGCCACTCAAGGCCTACACCTTTTTGGCCGCGTAGGCCATGGCGTCAGCGACGATTTCGAGGTCTTCCTCGGTGTGGCGAGCTGACATCGAAGTGCGGATCAAGTCCTTGCCCGGCGGCACCGCGGGCGCAATCGACATGATCGAGAACACGCCCTTCTCCAGCAGTGCCTGCCAAAAGCGGTAAGCGCGCTCCTTCTTGCCCATAATGATCGGCACGGCCGGGGTTTCGCTTTCCCAGATATCCAACCCAAGCCCGCGCAAGATCTCCTTGTAGCGGTTGGTGTTTTCCCAAAGGCGCTGGTGATGCTGCGGCTCGTTTTGAAGAATATCCAGCGAGGCCATCGCCGCAAAGGCTTGGGGCGGGCTGATGGCGGCCGAGAAAATCGTCTGCTTGCTGTGCGTGCGCAGGTATTCGATGACGTCCTTCGAGGCCGCCACGAAACCGCCGGTGCTGCTCAGCGACTTGGAAAAACTGCCCGTGAGCACGTCGATCTCGTCCGTCAGGCCAAAGTGCGCGGCGGTGCCACGACCACCCGGGCCCATGACGCCGAAACCGTGCGCGTCGTCCATGACGTAAAAACAATTATGGTCGCGGCAAACTTCCACGATTTCCGGCACGCGGCCGATGTGCCCCTCCATCGAGTAAACGCCTTCGAAAACAACCATTTTCGGCGTTTCCGGCTTTTCAAAGGAAAGCACTTCCTTGAGATCTGCCGGATTGTTATGGGCAAAGCGTTCCACCTTCGCCTGCGTCAGCCCGATACCGGACCAGAGCGAGGAGTGGACGTTTTTATCGACCAAAATAACGTCTCCCTTTTGCGCAAAGGACTGCACCGACGACATGCAGGAAATGTAACCGGCAACGCTGATGTGGCAGGCTTCCTTGCCGATGAAGGCGGCAAACTTTTCCTCCAGCTCCGTGTGGAAGCGGCGGCTGCCGTTAGCCAGGCGCGCACCAGTCGTGCTGCTACCCCATTCCTTCAGGCCCTTCTCCGCAGATTCAAGCACCTTGGGGTGGTTACTAAGGCCCAGGTAGTCATTGCTGCACAGCATGACATATTCCTTGCCATCCTTGATCACCCGCGAGCCGGCTTGCCGCTCAAAGGTGTGATAGTAGGGGTTGTAGCGCTTGCGCAACCGGGTCACCTCGTCGTCCTGGCATCGCTTGACGATCGAGTTTTTGGCTTTCGTGAAAATCGACAGCATGAAACGTAAAAAGAAAGAAACCTAAAGGTTTCCGGGGAAGGTTAAAGTTAAAAGATAAAAGTTTAAAAACCCGTCAAAATCACCAATTTTCAATTGGTAGCGGTATCGGCACGAGGTAAGCAGAGCCAAACGAAGCTTACCTTCCAAAATCCTTTAATTTTTAATCTTTTTCCTTTTTCCTCCACCACCACATGGCCCTCCCCCGCATCCTTCCCGGACAGCAATGGTCGCTGCTCGCGGGCAAGTTTCCAGCGTTGCCCGCGTCGCTGGGCACTTTGACGGAGCTGCGTCCTCCGCGTGACCGCTCCTGGGCGGACCCCTTTCCCGTCGTCCGTGACGGCCGCTGCTGGGTATTCCTCGTGGAGGTCATCCACCACCCGAAAAAGGGCCGCATCGCCGTGATGGAGCTCCACGCAGACGGCTCCACCGGCCCACTCACGGTCCTCATTGAGCGCGATTACCACCTCTCGTATCCCTTCGTTTTTGAGCAGGACGGCACCTGGTGGATGATCCCCGAATCACGCGCCAACCACACGGTCGACCTCTACCGCTGCCACAGCTGGCCAGACAACTGGCAACACGAAATGACCCTCTTTAGCGGCACGGAAATCGTCGACTCGACCCTTTGGGAATCGGAGGGCCGCTGGTGGCTTTTCGGCGGCACCCCCTCCGAGCCAGGCGGCAATGCCTCTGGACAACTCTGCTTGTGGAGCGCCGACACCTTCCTGACGGACCAGTGGGCACCCCACCCGGCCAACCCGATCGTGGCCGACCGCACCTGCGCACGCCCGGCAGGCCGCCTGTTCCGGCACGACAACCAGGTCATCCGCCCCGCTCAGGACTGCTCGGTGCGCTACGGCTACGGCGTGCGCCTAATGGCCGTAAACCAACTTTCCCCCGAGGCTTACCGTGAAACCGAACTCAAAGCCTACCTCCCCAACTGGGACCGCAAAGTCCGCGCCACCCACACCTTCAACCGCGCCGGCGACTGGCTACTCGGAGACTGCGCCCGCCGCATCTGGCCGGGTTAGCCATTGAATACCGAGGTAGACGAATTCAGTCGAAACGCTCTCCGTTCCCCACTCAAATCGCGGTGCGGCGCTTTTTCAAGAGACGCTCAAAGAGGTCCAGGTAACGGTCGGCGTTGTCGCCGGATTGAAATTTTTCCACCGCAAAGGCGCGACCACGGGTGCCCATACTCGCGCGCAACACAGGATCGGATGCCAGTGCGCCGAGCTGCTCACGGAAAGCGTGCGCGTCGTTGAGCGTGACCGCGTAGCCC
>JBNNDZ010000060.1:0-2943 GCA_050285865.1 Puniceicoccales bacterium | reverse complement strand
GTATTCTCCGAACCCGCTCTATTGCCATGGCGGACGGTGGAGAAAAATCTGCGTTTACCACTACAATTGCTTGGAAAGTCGCGCGATGAGCAAACCGCCACCGCCCGCGACATGATGAAAATGTGGGAAATCGGCCATGTTGGAGGACGCTACCCCTTGCAGCTAACCCCCGGCAACAAGATGCGCGCCGCCCTCGCCCGCGCCATGATTACCAAACCTAAGATTTTGCTGCTAGACGAACCCTTCGCGGCGCTCGATGCCATTACCCGCAACAAGGTGTCTGCCGAGTTGATGAAGGTCCGCGAGAAGCTGCCCTTCGCCACGTTGCATGTCACCCACTCAGCGGCCGAGGCGGCATACTTGGCGAAACGTGTGGTCGTTCTATCGGCCAACCCAGGGCGTATTCAGGAAATCATCGAAATTCCCCAGGAACACCCGCGTGGACTTGAATGGCGGGAAAGCACCGACTTTCAAGATGCCGTTTCGCGCATCCGCGCAGCACTTAACCAAGCCAAGGAGGTCAAACAATGAGCAAGAGCCTGCGTTGGATTCTTCCCCTGCTGGCCGGTGGTGTTGCCGTAGCCCTGTGGGCCTTCGCGGCACTCATCATGCAGGACCCCACCCAACTGCCCGGCCCGCTCAGCGTTGGCAAGGCACTGGGTCAAATTTCCGGCGACATGCTGCCATTGATTGGCGTTGATGTCGGTGCCATGGTGACTGGTTTTATCGCTGCATTCGTTCTCGGCATTGCAACGGCGGTAGCACTGACCACCTACCGCGGGCTCTATCTCGCGCTGACCCCATGGGTCGCCATTGGCCGGATGACTCCGCTACTCGTGCTTACGCCAATCTTCATTGTCGCCCCGCTGACTCATTTCGCGACCTTGGTCATCGTGACAACCTTGATCTGCTACGTGCCGATCGTGGCAATCCTGACTCCGGCGCTCATCGCGACGGACAAGGTGCTGCTTGATCTCTTCCGCACTTATCGGGCAAGCTACTGGCAGGAAATATGCCTCCTACGCTTTCCCTACGCCCTACCCCATCTCATGCGAGCATTGCGTCGCTCGGCCATCCTGGCACCACTCGCAACATTGCTCACCGATTTTCTGGAAGGCGCCCTTGCCGGACAACCCGGTCTCGGCCAGCTGCTCGCTGACTACCACGATGCGGGCAACCTCCCCGCAATCTACGCGCTGTGCCTCGGTGCGGCGCTGACCGGCGTTGCGCTCGCGGGTGCCGTCGATGCGTGCGCTGCCTGGGTGCTCGCCCACTGGCACGACAACGAACATGGACATCACTAGCCCGCTTTGGGTGCCGCCCACCTGGGGCCAGCGCACCGCCATCATGGGCATCCTCAACGTGACGCCCGACTCCTTCTCCGACGGTGGACAATTTGCTGCTCCGTCAACCGCACTCGCCCAGGCCCGTAACTTGGTTGCCGAGGGCGCGGACTATATCGACGTGGGTGCGGAATCCACCCGGCCCGGCGCGGAAACAATTTCAGCCGACGAAGAAATCGCGCGGCTGGTTCCCGTGCTGGAAGCAGTCGTGCCCGCCATCGCCGTGCCGGTTTCGGTGGATACCTACAAGAGCGCCGTCGCCCGTCGAGCGCTCGAATCGGGCGCACAATTGGTCAACGACATCTGGGGCTTTCAGCACGATCCCGCGATGGCCGAGGTCACCGCAGAATTCAGCGCGGGCGCCATCCTGATGCACAACGCTCGCGGCGCGGAGCCCGCAGGCGACATTATTTCGGCGATCCTTCGCTTCCTCGAAAAATCCATTCAAATCGCAACCGACGGCGGCGTGGATGAGTCCCGTATCATCCTCGACCCCGGCATTGGCTTTGGTATGAGCGTCGCCCAAAACCTGGAGGCCATCCGCCGACTCGGCGAATTGCGCACGTTGGGCTTTCCGATCCTGCTCGGTGCCTCGCGCAAATCCGTCATCGGCAAAACGCTAGACCTGCCTGTCGATGAGCGGCTCGAAGGCACGCTCGCAACCACTGTCGCAGGAGTGCAGCAAGGCGTGGACATTGTTCGCGTGCACGACGTCCGCGCCAACCTCCGCGCTGCCCGCATGGCCGAAGCCATCTACCACGGGCCCGCTAACCAAACTTAATATGGACAAGATTCACTTCGCCAACATGGCCTTTTATGGCTACCACGGTGCCCTCGCAGAGGAGTCCGAGCTGGGCCAGAAGTTCTTCGTCGATCTCTCCCTCGGGCTCGACCTGCGCGCCAGCGGCCAAAGCGATGACCTCGCCGACACCGTTGACTACGGCCGCGTCTTCGAAACCGTGCGCGCCGTGATCGAAACCGAGCGCTACCACCTGCTTGAGGCCCTAGCCGAGCGCCTTGCAGGCAAGCTATTTGCCGACTTTCCGGCAATCCAGTCTGTGCGCATCCTACTTAAAAAGCCCGAGGCCCCCATCCGGGGTATTTTCGATCACGTTGCCATTGAAATCGAGCGCGAACGGTAAATCATAGCCGCATGAAGCATTTCCTCGCAGGTGCCATCCTGACCGCTGTCTCCATTGCCAGCGCGATAACCGGTCGCGACGATGTGCCCCCGCAGGATTTCAATGACCTCGGTGCCGCTTATGGTTCAGTGGGCAAATTGGACGGTTCTTTCGACGGCAGCGGCGTACTCATCAGCGATCAATGGCTGCTAACCTCGGCGCACGTCGCCGCCCTGAGCTCCAACATGACATTCACCGTCGGCGGCACCGAATACGACAGCGCTGAAATCATCATTCACCCTGGCTACACGCTGTTCGACAGCAGCTACGCCAACGACATCGCGCTCGTACGACTGGAGTCATCGGTGACCAGTGTCGAACCCGCAACCCTCTACCGCTTTGGTGCGCTCAACGCCGTGCTCGGCATGGACGCCACCTGGGTTGGGCATGGGCTCAGCGGCAACGGTACCACCGGCGAC
>JBNNDZ010000059.1:0-3873 GCA_050285865.1 Puniceicoccales bacterium | reverse complement strand
GAGGACATCATTTTCCTGGTGCGCCAATTCGTCGACATCCTGGTATCGTTTTTCCGCGGACAAATCCTGATCGGGCTGATCCTTTCTCTGCTATTTGCGCTGGGCTTCGGGCTGATCGGCCTCAAGTTCGCCATCCTGCTTGGTATACTCGTTGGCCTTGGTAATATCGTCCCTTACCTGGGCACGATTTTGGGCATCACCGTGGTGCTGCCGTTGGCGTATTTCCAACCGGGTGGCGGCCTACAATTGATTGGTATGGGCGTGGTTGTCTTTGCGGTTGTCCAAACGGTGGAAGACTACGTTCTGCGTCCCAAGATCATGGGAGATAAAACCGGCATGGGCCCAATGCTGATTATCTTTTCGATCTTCTTCTGGGGCACGGCATTGGGCGGCATCCTCGGTATGATCCTGGCCATCCCGCTCACCGCATTCTTCCTGGTGTTCTGGCGCCTGGCCCGCGAGAAATATCTCCCCAAGTTGCTCAACGGCGAATCGAAGCCCAAAGCAGTCGAGCCGGTCTCAGCCTCATAAGCTTTACGCTCTAAACCGGTGCGTAAGCCCAATCAATCCCGCACCGGATAACTGCCGAGCCATTTGACCATCGGGCAGGACTCCTTCAACTCCGCGATTGCTGCGCGGACGGACTCGTCGTTCCAGTGACCGTCGATGTCGACATAGAACAGGTAATCCCAGGCCTTACGGCGACTCGGGCGAGACTCGATCTTCGTCATGTTGATGTCACGCGAGCTGAAAGGATGTAGGGCTTTTTCCAACGCGCCTGGCTCGTCATTGAGGGACAAGAGCAGGCTCGTACGATCCCGACCCGTGCCTTCCCCTATTGCCTCACGACCAAGGACGAGGAAGCGGGTCACGTTGTTCGCCAAGTCCTGAATGCCGCGCTCGACGAGGGGCACGCCGTATTTTTCCGAAGCCAGCTCACTGGCAATCGCCGCCACACCGTCCTGCGCCCCAGCAAGCTTTACCGCCGATGCCGTGCTGTCCGCGTCGACTTGGCGCGCGTGCGGCAAGTGGCGGGCCAACCATTCACGGCATTGTGCCTGGGCCTGGTCCTTTGAATGCACTTCCTTAATCGACTCCAGCGGCGACTTGGAAATCAGGCAATGCTCCACGGCAAGGAAAACCTGATTGATGATCGTCAAGTCCGTCTCGGCCAGCATGTCCATCGAATGGCTGACGACGCCGCCGGTCGAGTTCTCGATCGGGATCACGCCATAGTCCGCTTCGCCTTTTTCGACGGCGGTAAAGACATCCGGAATGGTCGCCATCGGTTCATAGACGAGGCTGGATCCAAAATTTTTCCGCGCAGCCTGCTCAGTGTAGGTCGCTTCCGGCCCGAGGTAGGCAATGATGACCGGCTTCTCCAAACCAATCATGGCCGAAATAATTTCCCGGTAAATCGCGCGCATTCCCTTTTCCGGCAATGGACCAGGATTGATGGAAGCTAGATTGCGCAACAGCGACTCTTCCCGCTCAGGGTGATAAATGGGCAAGCCCGCTTCGTGTTTCACACGCGCTACTTCTTCAGCCAGACGAAAGCGTTCGTTGAGCTTGGCGATAATTTCGCGGTCGATGCCGTCAATTTTTGCGCGAACGGGTCCGAGATCCATGTGCGGAAAGGTATTGAAAAAGAAACGGGGAGAAAGGAAAAAGTTTTACGAGACCAGGAAGATGCAACGCTACAAGGTCAACCGAAGACCATCATAGGCCAAGTGGATATTTTCCGGAAGCTGGGCGGTCCAGCTGTCGTGGTCGATATGAAAAGTAAAATGCGTCAGGTAAGCCGCAGGAGCCGCGATCTCCTTGGCAGTTTCGATGGCTTCGAAAATAGACATGTGCGTCGGGTGGGGTTCCGGGCGCAGGCCATCCAGCACGACGACTTGAGCCCCTTCCGCCGCAGCGCGGGCCTCCGGGGGGACTTCCTTGCAGTCACAGAAATAGGCGAACTTCGCGCCCGTGTCCTTCTCCTCAAAAACGAGGCCCAAGGTTTGAATCGACCCATGCGGCAGTAGAAAACGGCGAATAGTTCCTCCAGGCGTTTCGAGGACTGCCGGCATTTCGTGCAGAGCAAATGCGGGGTAGCCCTTCCGATAAGCACGGTCACTGATCGCATACGGAAAAATTTGTCCAATACGTGCAATGCCGTCTCCGGTGCTGAAAACGGGCATGGCTTCGTAGTCGCGCAGGTCGCAGAAGCGGCGCAGATCGTCCATGCCCATAACGTGATCGGCGTGGGGGTGCGTTAAAATAAACGTATCGATCCATTCGATCTGATGGCGCAGGCATTGGAGGCGAAACTCGGGTGCGGCATCGACCTGAATATGGTGCCCGCCCATGGTGACGTGGATACTGCTGCGTGTGCGCCAGTTCTTCGGGTTTGCCAAGTCGCAACCCTCACTGTCATGCGCGATCATCGGCACTCCCTGCGACGTGCCAGTCCCTAAAAACACCACCTCCATGTAAAAGATTTAACCGAGGTCCGGGCCGTTGGTGCAACCCAAACCTTGCCGTTTTTTGACCGACGTTGACTCCTACTACGCAAACGGTAGCTTCAAAGAATGGACGAAAATGCACGGTTCATCGTCATCACCGGAGCGACACGCGGCCTCGGGCGCGCGCTTACCCATTCGTTTTCCCAGAACGGCCACCAAGTAGCGGGCTGCGGCACGAATGGCCCCCATATAGCCGATCTGCAACTCGACCCTGGTCCGGCGGATAACTTTTCCGTAATCGACGTCACCAAATCCGACGAGATGAAGTGCTGGGCCGATGGCCTGATCCAGCGCCATGGGCCGCCGGACCTGCTCATCCTCAACGCTGGCGTGATGAATCAACACGCCGCAACGTGGGAGATCACCCCCGCTGAATGGGAACGCATGATGCAAATCAACGTCCTTGGCGCGGCCAATACGATTCATGCGTTCGCTCCCGCCATGGTGGAGCGAAAGCGCGGAATAATAGTTGGCTTTAGCTCTGGTGCTGGCCAGCGAGGCATTGCGAATATCAGCCCTTACTGCACCAGCAAATTCGCCCTGGAAGGCATGCTCAAATCACTTGCCGCAGAACTCCCGGATGGCATGGCCAGCATTCCGCTGCAACCTGGTGCGATTGATACCGACATTCTGCGCTCTCATTGGGGAGAAGACCGCTCTGGCCGCCAGCCTTCTCCGGAAAAGTGGGCGCAGATCGCCACCCCCTACATCCTCAGTCTTGGCCCCGAGCACAACGGCCAGTCTCTGCGAATCGAATTTTGAATAGAAGCAATTGCGATGGTCGCGTTTTGGAGTGCGGCGGCTCGACGCCGCTTTTGAGCTAGAGTGGCAGCTTTCGTGTTGCGAAAGCGGCGTCGAGCCGCCGCACTCCAAAACTCAGCCGCCGTTACTCACAAGGTGGTCATTTCACGCGCCCATCAACTGACGGGCGTGCTCGCGGGCGGACTTGGAATCACGGTCACCGAGCATGCGAGCAAGTTCGGTTTCACGCTCCGCGGAGTCACCATCGATACGGCGGATTGAAACGGTGGTCGCATCCGTGCTTTGTGATTTCTCCACCACGAAATGCTGACGGGCCATTGCCGCAACCTGTGGAAGGTGGGTAACGCAAAACACCTGGTGCTCACCGGCCAGCGCGGACAGCTCCCGTCCGACCGCTGCACCAATTTCCCCGCCGACATTCGCGTCCACCTCGTCGAATACGAGCAACGCGGTGGCGTCGGCCTTGGCGAGCACCGCCTTGAGGGCCAGCATTACGCGGGCGGTTTCGCCACTGGAGGCGATTTTGTTGAGCGGCATCAGGGACTGCCCGGCGTTCGGAGAAAACAGGAACTGACAGTTGCTGTGCCCAACCCGGGTCAGC
>JBNNDZ010000058.1:0-9258 GCA_050285865.1 Puniceicoccales bacterium | reverse complement strand
TGCCACGCACACAAATGATCGCCGCACTGGCCGCTTGCGGGGCGGTGCTTGTCACCGCTCTGCCATCCGCGGCCCAATCCGGACGGCCGAATTCCACCGCCATGTCCTGCGGACAGGTTCAGTCCGCATTGGCGACGATGGCATGTTCGTCAACGTGGACGATGGTAACATTTTCACCTTCCGCGGCGTACGTGTGCGTTTCCCCGAGCAGGCGCAGCCTTCCAAGATACTACACACCACCATAAATGTTCGCAGTTAAAGCCGAATAGGCGTTGGCAACATGAGACATTCGATCCAAGCAAACAATAGCCGCCAGGGCTCAGCGATTATCGTTGTGCTAATGCTGGCCACCGCTATCGCCGTCATCGGTGGCAGCATCCTCAAGTCTTCCGTCCACGAGAAAAAAATGAATCTGCGCAACGCCCTTCACGCCGAAGCCCTGCGCGGTGCAGAAGTCGCGTTGGAACTGGCTTTCGCCGAGTACGTGGACGACGTGGAAACGCATTCCGGCCTCTATGCCGGGGCATTCTCCAAGCCGGTTCAGTTGATCGATCTCTCATCCCGAGCTGAAGAATTCATCAAGCGCGACAACATCAAATCGATTGAAATTCGCTCCGAATTCGTCCCCCTGCCCGTGCGTCGATTCATCGACGCGGATGACCCGGCCAATGCCGACGACCCGCTCAAGAACAAATTTGTTATCGAAACGAACATCAACCTCTACGCCAAAGTAATTGCCGAACGTGGCGGTGAGGAAGTGGAAGTCTTTCTGGGTAAGACAATGGCCATCCGTGACTCCCCCCTGTTCTCGCACGCGATTTTCTTCAACGACGATCTCCTCTTTCACCGTAACTTCGATATTTTCGGGGATGTGCACAGCAACGGACACACCTTTGCCAGCACGCACAACGGCGACGCCGACCTCGATTTCAAAGGCCTGCTTACGACTGTAGGCGACTTCACCCGTAAATCCGTTGTCGATACCAGCAACATGGGTAACCGACTCTCCAATGGGGACATCCTCATCAACATTGAGGGCGAAATCGACTGGGCCAATATGAACAGTAACCGCCAGGGTAATGTTTACTCCAATGGCACTGAGATTAAGAATAGCTGGGATTACCAAATGGACGATTGGTACGACTTCGCCCAGTCCACTTTTGATGGCATGGTAATGGACGCATCTTTCGGTGTCCCGGTCTTCAAGCCAGTCGGTGCTGAAGATGCCCGCAAGGACAACATTTACACGAAAAACGTTAACGAAACCAATAACAGCGGATACGCACTGATCGAACCACTCCTGCCGGACGGACATGCCTCCCAAAAGAACGTTGATGTGCGCAAGGGCAAGATGGCAGGTAAGGCTGGGCTGCTGCTACGTGTTGAGCAAAACACCCAGTGGGTGCCACGGGACTCCAAAGGTCGCTATACGAGCCGAGCCGATAAAATCGTTAACGACAACGAATACTTCGTCGTTAAAGGTTACAAATATGGCACCCGCGTGGAAGACGGAACGCCGACGCTGACTGAAGTTCCTCTGCCAGACCGCCTAATCGGCACGGCCAATACCAACATCAACGCTGTAAACTCCGGGCAACCTTACCCAGAAGCGTTCAGTGAAAAAGACGGCAATGTTACCGGTGGCCTTGAAGACACCCGTACCGGTCGTCCGATGGATCTGATTACACTGGACGTTGGTCGTTTAAAGCAAGTCATCGAAGGCAGCAGCTTGAATCTCCTCGACCCAACTGCTCGGGATTTCCGCAACAACTTCAACCGCGATAAGGACTGGAATGGAGTGGTATACGTCGAGTTCCCGACCTCGCTGGACCCGGATAATAATGCCGCAGAAAACACCACTGGGGTGAACAGCCGTCCGTTCAAGTATGCGGAAGCAGAGACAGATATTCCGGAGCTAGCGGACCAATACAGAACGTCAAGCTGGAGACATACCCCAAAAGACCGCACCGATAACATCGTGCCCATTGCTGAAGAATTCCGTACTTTAGATCCGTCGGATACCGGCATGGGACTACAGGTCATAAACGGTGGCACCCTTCCCGACTACGGTGATGATTCAGGCTTCACCCTTGCGACCAATTCCTCGATGTATGTCGTCGACCATTATAATGCTGATGGTGACTTTCGCACCGGCACCGGCCTCAACTCGTCCAATCCGGGTTACGCGCAAGCCGATAAAAACCACGACGAGGTCCCCGCTGCACTCATGGCAGATTCTGTCACCCTCCTCAGCGGAGCTTGGAAGGACAACCGTAAGTACAGCAATCGCGGCAACGGCTCCGACTCGGGTTACCGCAAAGCCAACGAGCCACTGGAGATATCTGCCAGCATCGCGTCGGCCGACTACGCAGTTTATGAATTCTTCGTGCGCTCCCTGGAAAAATGGCAAGACCTGCTCAACCATAAAGACGTTGGGGGCCTGGGACACAAGAACCCCATCGTTGTAAAGGGATCGCTGGTTTCTTTCTGGGATGCGGAAATCCCACTCATCAAAGACATTTACGATCGCGATAAAAAACGCCCGGTTGATAAATACTGGAACGCTTTCGCCTCACACGCCTTTACCACGCCCCGTTTCCACCAATTTCTCGTTGATGGACGCTTCCCTCCCTTTCCTCCGGCGGCCCGATTCTACGACCTGCGCGAATTCGACGTCATGTATTCATCGAATGATGATGACAAGACCAGCTTGGAACGCGTCGGATTCGCCCTGTAAGACCGATTCGGTGCCCCTTTAAACAGCATGAAGCTCCTTCTCCTGCTTGCAGTCGCGGCCTTGGTGCCAAACGTTTACGCTCAATCGGACACCGGAAAAGACGGGCCAACCCTGCCTTTCCCGGAAATCGCGCCATTCAACGCGCCACGGGCTCCGGGGACATATTTCCGCGATGACAGTTTTGTCATCCAAGAAGAAATGGGGCCGATCGAGGTCAATGTCCTCAACTCCAACCTCATCACTCTGCAAACGCCGCCGTTTGACCGCTGGTCCCTGTCGGAGTCCCGTGACCACTCAGCGGATTTCCGCCACCCGCTCGTTGATGAAGTCGAGTTCACGCTGGACTGCTGGCCTTCCAGCGCCTGGCCCAAGCCCTCTGTTGAACTCTTCCAGGGCCGCATCAATGCGCTCGCTGAAGATCTCATCGAAGAAGGCTACAACAAGTTTCAGGTCAAGGCGATGGAAGAAGATTTCTCCGCCAAGATACCCACACGCAAATTGATTACCGCCGACGGCACTGAAGTCGAAGTCGCGAAGCGTGGACGAACCAAACCGTTCATGGTTGCCGATCAGTATCTTTACGACCTGCTTGCTCAGAAAGTCGACCAAAACGGCAAAGTCATTGAGGAATACCTGATCTACGAAACGCTCTGCATTCATCCCAAAGGCGTGAACCTGCTGTTTCAACTCCGAGGCGATCCCGAGCGAGTCAACGGCCTGAAGCCCTGGCTGAAAAATTTTCTAATTAATTCCCGCGAAGACTCTGAAGTCATGGCGATGCGCAAGTAGCCAAACCGGGAATGATACCTGCTCGACGGGTTGTGATTGCCAAACGCGATTCATGCGTTATGGTGACAACGCCCGCATGAGCCATAAGATTTTACACATCGACGAGCCGACGCCGGTTCCGCCCTATGGGGAGCGCGGTAATATCCCCGATATTCGTAAAGCCGGACTCGATCCAAACTTCTGGTATCCCCTCGCCCGCAGTCGGGATGTGAAACCCGGCAAGGCCCACGCGGTCTCATTCGCCGGTGAACCCATTGCGCTGGTCCGCAGCAAAGAAGCCGGGCTCTTTGCCGTGGAAGACCGCTGCGCCCACCGCCAAGTCCCGCTCAGCGTCGGCGTGGTGGAAGACGGCGGCATCAAGTGTGGCTACCACGGTTGGAAATTCGACTGCACCGGCAGTTGCACCAGTGTCCCTTATCTCGATAAGTGCACCCTGCACCCCAACAGCATTAAAGCCTATCCCTGCAAAGAACGCTACGGGCTGATCTTTGTTTTCCCGGGTGACGAATCCCTCGCCGAGCAAACGCCTTTCCCCGAAACACCGGCCGCCGAAGACCCCGCGTATAAGGTCCGCACGCTCGACCGCCGCATCAATTGCCACTACTCGTTCATGCACGAGAACTTGATGGACATGAACCATCAGTTCCTGCACCGCCGATTGATGGGGAGCATCAAGACGCTGTTTCTAGGCAAGCGCGAGGGCCCGAACTGGGTCGAGGTTGATTACTCCTTCTACCGCAAAGGCGGCAAGCAGTCCCTCGGCGAAAAAGTCATGATCAACCGCAGCGGCGAGGCCAAGGAAATCAAAGACGAAGAAGCGAAGAAAAAAGCGGAAGCGGAGGGCATCAAAACCCGCGATATCATGACGATTCGCACCGAGTATCCCTATCAGACGCTTCGCTTCTGGACCGCCGGGAGCAAGGAAAGCGAACCCGCGCTGGACCTGTGGAACCTCTATTTTCCTGTCGACCGCGAGCAGCGCATCAACCAGACCTACGGCCTGATGTGTATTCGCCGGCCCCCGAAGATCGGCTTCATGCTCGACGTCATGTGGCCTGCGATTGTCTGGTTTACAAACGGCATTTTCAACGAGGACAAATGGATCTGCGAGCTGGAGCAAGCAGCCTTCGACGAACAGGGCGAGGACTGGAATCACGAAATTTTCCCCGCCATTCGCAGCGTGCGGCGCGTCATCACCAATTGCGGTGTGCCGATCCAGACTTCGTGGAAAGGCAGCAAATCCGCCCCGGAACACGTGCGCGCCCGCGCCCAAGCCTGAGTTCTACGCCGCGCCCAAGCCTGAGTTCTACGCCTGGGACAAGCCTGAGTTCTACGCCTGGGACAAGCAGTTGAGCAGTTCCAATTGGCCCTGCGCCGGATAGTCGGCCAAGAAATCTACAAATTGGGCACCCAGCGCGACCAGTGCATCCGGGCTTGCTGGATCAATCGCATGGCCCACCCACACGCGAAATCGCCAAGGTGCCGTTTCGACCAACAAGGCCGGACACAGCACCGCCCCGGCTGTTCGTGCCATACGAATGGCCCCGGTGGAAAGATGCGCGCTAACCGAGCCAAAGTTCACCGTTTTCATTTGATCGGACGCTTTATCAAGCGCCACCATCAAAGCCCCACCCCGCCGTAAACCTTGCAACGCCTCACGCAACCGGTCGACCGGATACACCACCGGTGGCTCGTTATGATTACTCAAATAGTCCGTGCGCCGCTTCACCGGCGATGACGCACGATCGGGATAATTCACCAGCATCGACGCTGGCACGCCCAACGAGCGGAGGGCAAGGTGCACCAAGTGCATGCGGCCGGCGTGCAAGGTCGCAAGGACAACCGGTTGCTTTGAGCCGCAATACTCGCGCAAGGTCTCGCATCCAACAAACTCAAACCGGGATTGCCAACGCGGCACCTGATACCGGTCCGGCCAGAAGTTAACTATGCGCGTTGCGTGATACGACACGCGCTCACGCAGCAGGGCAGATGGTTCCACATTCCAGGGCACGGGCAATGACTCCATCGTAGTCGACATACTCGCACGATGAACGGCTTCTTTACGTGCCACCCTTTCGGCCACCGGCAGGATAAACTGCCGGGTCGCCGCCGGGCCGAGCACCGACTCCAGCGCACGAATCCCGTGAAATGCGGCCAGCTTCATGGCACCGGTTTCCTAACGAAACTGCTCCTCGAAAGCGGCGAATTTTTCCTCAAGTGATGATAGTCTTGCTTGCAGGGCGTCGACTTCGGCACGGAGTGAATCCACGACTCCACCATGGGCCATATCGGTCGGTAGTGCTTCATTGATGGCTTGATCGAGCGAAGTCTCTGGCTCACCCACAACCAGCCAAACGTGCTCGAAGCGGCGCTCTTTCTGGCCGGATTTCCGGGCTGCCTGCTCACGGACAAACGGGCCATCCTCGTGCTCCATCAAACCGCCGAGCGTGTCCTCCACTTCACCGAGACCATTGAATGCATGCATGCGATCGGTGCGCGAACGCAGTTCGCCCAGTGTCTGCGGTCCCCGCAAAAACAGCACCGCGAGCAGGCTCGTTTCCGCCACCGTGAGCGACCACTTGGACGACAAGTCGTGCCGGTATTTGGTCGCCCGCGCACCACTTTGCCGCACAAAGTAAACCAGCCCTTTGTGCTGTAATGCATCCAACGCCGAGGCGACTTCATCCTCGTCGTAATCAACGACCGGATCGCGGCTGGACTTCTGGTTGCACGCCAGACGCAGGCTGTTCAAAGTCAACGGATAGTGCTCCGGCGTGGTGCGCTCCTTTTCAATCAGGCACCCCAGCACGCGGATTTCCTCAGGGCTCAATTCCAGTTCCATGCCACCAGAGTTGAAGCGCACGAAGCCCCGTTGACAAGCCAATGCGTTTAAACAATCCCGCGAAGTGACGCCAAGTAGTGCCAAGTACTCAGGCAGGAAAATGCCTGAAAATACTTAGCGACCGTTGGCGTTCCTTGGCGGGATCAAACGCGTCACTTACCGCAGGCGCACAAGCAGATCCTTGGCCTGAACTTGGTCGCCGGCCTTGATCGTGACTTCGTCCACCACGCCATCGCATGGTGCGTAGATCGTGCTTTGCATCTTCATGGCTTCGAGAACAACCAGCTTTTCGCCCTTCTTGACCTTGTGGCCAACGGTGGCGGAAACGCTGCTGATCATTGCCGGAATCGGCGCGCCGATTTGCTTCTGATCGCCGGGGTCAACCTGCGGACGGCTGGCGGCTTCGGCAGCCACCGACTTGTCGCGGATAACCGTCTCACGGGCGCGGCCGTTGAGCTCAAACGTGATCGTGCGGTTACCGTCGTCGTTCGGCTCGCTGACGTAGACCAAGCGGACGAAGAGCGTCTTGCCCTCTTCGATTTCAACGGAAATTTCCTCGCCGGTTTCCAGTCCGTAGAAGAAGGCCGGAGTCGGCAGCACCCGGGCGTGGCCATACTCCTTCACAAAGTCCACGAGCTGCTTGTAGACGTCCGGATACATCAGGTAACTGTAAAGGTCGTCGTCGTTGGCTTCGCGGCCACGCATCTTAGTGACCTTCTTGCGGGTCTCGTCGAGGTCGATCTTTTCGGCGTAGCTGCCGGGACGCCCCTTGCGCGCCTTGTTGTCGCCGAGGACCACCTTTTGCACCTTCTTCGGCCATCCACCCTTGGGCTGACCAAGGCCACCGGAAAGCATGTCGATGACTGACGCCGGGAATGGCTGACTGCCAGGCTCCAGGTTCACCAGGTCGCTTGGCTCGATGCCACGCGTTAAAAGGAACATCGCCATGTCGCCGACCACCTTCGAGCTCGGTGTAACCTTCACGATGTCGCCAAAGAGCTGGTTGACCTCCTCATAGTAGCGAACGACTTCCGGCCAGCGAGAGCCGAGGCCCAACGCGGACGCCTGCTCGCGCAGGTTCGTGTATTGGCCGCCGGGCATTTCGTGCTCGTAGACTTCGGCACTGCCAAACTTCGGTGAGGTGTCGAACGGCGCGTAGTATTGGCGAACCGCTTCCCAGTAAATCGAAAGTTCGTTGAGGAAGTGCTGGTTGAGCGTGGTGTCGCGTTCCGAACCCGCGAGCGCGTAAACGATCGAGTTGAGGTTCGGCTGGGCGGTGAGGCCCGAAAGCGAGGAGATAGCCAGGTCGACAACGTCCACACCGGCTTCGGCAGCCTTGAGCACCGAGGCGCTCGCAATGCCGCTGGAGTCGTGCGTGTGGAAATGGATCGGCACACCGACTTCCTGCTTGAGCGTGCGCACGAGCTTCTCAGCCGCGAGCGGGTGGCAGAGGCCGGACATGTCCTTAATCGCGATGATGTGCGCGCCCATCTTCTCCAGCTCTTTGGCCAGATCGACGTAATACTTCAGGTCGTATTTGTCCCGCTTGGCGTCGAGGATGTTACCCGTGTAGCAAAGCGTGCCTTCACAGACGGCATGCGTATCGCCCGCCACTGTTTCCATGGCAACCTTCAGGTTCGGCAGGTAGTTCAGCGAATCGAAGATGCGGAAGATATCCATCCCGGCCTCGGCGCTGTGCTTGACGAAGCCCTTGATGACGTTGTCCGGGTAGGTCGAGTAACCGACCGCGTTTGAACCCCGGAAGAGCATCTGGAAACAGATGTTCGGAATGCGCTCACGGAGCTTGCGCAGACGCTTGAAGGCACCTTCCTTCAGGAAGCGCATCGAAGTGTCAAAGGTCGCCCCACCCCACATTTCCATGGAGAAGAGTTCGGGTGCGCGGTGCGCCATCGCATCGGCAACCTGCATCATGTCGTAGGTGCGCATACGGGCGGCGAGCAAGCTCTGGTGCGCGTCGCGGAAAGTCGTGTCGGTAATCAGCAGGCGTTCCTGCTGGGAGGTCCACTCGGCGAATTTTTTCGCGCCATGTTCCAACAGGTAATCGCGAGTGCCCTTGGGGATGTCCGCCTTGTGGTCGTAGTCCGGAACGATAACGGGCAGGTCCATCTTCGGCTTACCACGGCCCTTCACTTGGTCGTTGCCGTTAACGATAGTCTCGCCCAAGAGCTTAAGCAGCTTGGTGGCGCGGTCCTGACGACGCTTGAACTGGAACAACTCCGGTGAGGTGTCGATCATCGTCGTCGTGGCCATACCGGAAACGAATTCCGGGTGGCTGATGACGTTTTCGATGAACGGAATGTTCGTTTTTACACCACGGATACGCATTTCCTGCAAGGCGCGGTGCATGCGCTGGCAGGCGACTTCAAAGTTCGACGCGGACGCGGTCAGCTTGACCAAGAGCGAGTCATAGAACGGCGTGATGACCGAACCGGTGTCACCCATGGCACCGTCGAGGCGAATGCCAAAACCTGCTGCCGAGCGGTAGCTGACGATCTTGCCGTAATCGGGCGCGAAATTCTGTTCCGGGTCTTCCGTGGTGATGCGGGCCTGCATCGCAAAGCCATTGCGCGGTACGTCTTCCTGTGCCGGGAGGCCGAGCTCAGGGTCCGTCAGCTTATAACCCTGCGAAATGAGGATCTGCGAACGCACGATGTCGATGCCGGTGATGACTTCCGAGACAGTGTGCTCCACCTGCACCCGTGGGTTCATTTCGATAAAGAACCACTCGTGCGTGTCGAGGTCGTAAAGGAATTCCACCGTGCCGGCGTTCTCGTAATTAACCGCCTTGGCGACCTTTACCGCAGCGTCACAGAGCGCGATGCGGGTTTCGTCGGGGAGGTTGATCGACGGTGCCACTTCCACCACCTTC
>JBNNDZ010000057.1:0-9386 GCA_050285865.1 Puniceicoccales bacterium | reverse complement strand
TGGCTACATCGATGTTCAGAACCTTACGCCGCGCATCAAGGCGAAGGTCTATATGGCGATCACGCTCATGGACAAGATTTGCCCGCCTTCAACCCAGTTTGCGGCCTACAACAAGATTGTGGCTGATAAGGATTGTGCGATTTACCATGACTATGGGCATGAGAAATTGCCGGAGTGGGGTGACCGCGAATACTGCTTCCTACGCGATTGGATGTCCTAAGGGATTATGAAATGTTTACAACCCGTAGAATGTGATTGATGGGGTTGGGTAAAAAAGCCGTCGACAATTGAGTCGACGGCTTTCGAAAAACAGCTTGGCAAGAGACCTTACGCCTTACGACGGCGGAGGACTAAGACGCTCAGCGTCATTGCGCCGAATAGAAGGGCGTAGGTAGACGGTTCGGGAATCGCAGTGAATAGGTAGCCATCGCCAAGGGGGGTTGCTACGATGTTTCCGATTGCATCGTTGAAGCGCAAGCGACCATCAGACAGCAAGGTGATGCTTCCACCTTCGGTTAGATTGTCGATGAATACTTCAGAGGAAATGGTCGTCAGGTTGACGTAATCATCTCCGCCTGCTGTGAATATTCCGTTAAAGCTGGTGCCATTTGAGATGTTTAGTCTTCCGTCTGCAACATCCAGAGAATTTGTATCACCACCATCGAATGAAATTAGAGTAGCATTGACAGTTGCTCCGCCTCCGATGGATGCACCATTGAGCCCCGCGTTCGGCTTTAATTCATTCGTAATGGTTGTTGTGCCTCCGCCGAATGATAAAGTGGATGTGTCGGCGTTTATGATCACATGATTTGGAAAAATGGCACTGCCGCCCGTCATATTGAAAACACCATTGTCACTTACAATGAAATCGCCGGTCGCAACGGTCAAATCACCGCCAGTGAGGTTCAGTGTTTGATTTGTGCCTATCCCAAAAGCAAAAGAGGTGTTAATATTAAATGTTCCACTAACATTAAATGTTCCTCCACCTGGGCGTTCTAGGTTCTGCGCTGTGCCAGTGTCAAATATGCCGCCAGATTCAATGGTGAGGGTGCCTCCTTGCATCTTGATCCAAGCAATTCCGTTTGTTTGGGACCAATTGCCACCGTTTTGTATGGTAAGTGTGCTGCCAGTGCTAATGATAAAGTCGCCGTTTGCAGCGTTGTAGACGGTCGTGCCGCTGACAAACGCATTGTCTATGCCAGTAAGGTTGGGGACGTTCGTTGGGTCCCAGTTACTAGCTGTGCTCCAATCGGTGTTAGTATTGCCGGTCCAGTCGAAGGGGGCGGCTGTTGCCAGGCACATGCAGCCAAGCGTGGTGATGGATAATGCGAGGGTAGATTTTTTCATGGGTTGAGGTATGGGGTTCTTTAGAGTGCGTAACATTATTGCGGAAGTTTGCTTCGATTGTCAATCCAATGTTGCATAATATTGCATAGCCATTCTGGGTTATTTCATTACCACGGTTTGGAGGGCCTGGGCGGGGATGGTGATGTGCTCCTCCTGGCCGTCCTTGGTTTTAATTGCGTAGCTGAGGTCGTCCATCGTGGTGTTGAATACGGCGATGGCGATGGAGCCGTCCGGGTTCTTAAAGGCGGTGGCCATCAGGTCGTTATCGTGGCCGGAAAGGTCGACGCGGACTGCGCCCGGGCGCATGTAGCGGCTGAAGTGGGCCACGGCGTAGAACAACGGCGTGCGGTAAAATTCGTCCTTACCGCTATCCACGAGGATTGGGGCGAGGCAGTAGTTACGCGCATGGTTGGGGCCGCCGCGGGTATTGAGGAACATGTTCCAGTCAACCCAGCCGACGAGGTGATGGTTGAAGCCGCCGATCAGGTCGCGGGCGTAGCGGTAAAACGGGCGATACTTGGGGTGGTTGTGCTTGGATTCATCGGGTGCCCAGATGTAGCCCCAGTCGGTTGCTTCGGCGCGCCAGTACCAGTCGTCTTCCAGCCATACGCCGACGTCTTCATCGTCTCCCATGGCGTCGATGCAGCCTTCGGAATGCAGGATTTGCTTACCCGGAAATTCTTCATGAACTTTGTCGAGTGATGCGGCGTCGTAGTCGACGGTGCTTTGATACCAGTGCACGGCCATGCCGGTGACATATTGCGCGGACTCGGGGTTGCCGAGGATTGCTTCGGCCCACTCGACAAGGTGATCGCCGCGGTTCTGGTCGTAGGCCCAGATGGTGAGGTCGGGGTGGGACTTCTTCAATGTCGGCCCGAGGTAGTCTGCGATGAAGCCCGCCATCTCGTGTGCGGTGAAGTGAACGCTTTCCCAATTCTCGCCATTGCCCAGTGGTTCGTTGGCCGGGGTGATGCCCCAGATGTCGATGCCTTCCTTGGCGTAGGCGTCGAGATACTTGGCGATGTAGTTGGAGAAGGTCTGATAGTATTCCGGCTTCAGGTGGCCACCGTTCCAGTGGTTGTTGGTCTTCATCCATGGGGGAGGCGTCCACGGCGAGGAGAGGACTTTGAAATCGGCACCCGGAATTTTCTGCGCCTGTTTGATCATTGGCAGCAGGTATTTGTAGTCGGGCTCGATGGAGAAATGCTCCAGCTCGGTGTCACCGGGAACCGGCGCGTAGGTGTAGTTGGTGACGGAGAAATCACTGCTGGCGATGTGCGTGCGGGTCAGTGAATAGTTGGCCCCGCTGGGCGAGAAGTAACTCCGCAGTGCGATCTCACGTTTTTGAGCGGAGAGTTCGGCGAGGACTTGGCCGGAGGATTCGGTGAACGAGCCGCCGATGCCGACGAGGGTTTGGTAGGTTGTTTCGGGGTCGAGCGTCAGCGTGTAGTCGGCATCGCTCGTGTCCGTGGTTTCTACTTTTTTCAGGCGGTCGCCTTGGCGGGTTGTCTGGTAAATTTCGATGTCTGCCATCAGGAATGACGGCATGAGCAGCGCGGCGGCGGAAAGCGCCAGGAGGCTTTGTTTACGAGATTTCATGCTTGGTTCTATGCGGTTGAGGGGGTGGTGCCGTCGCGCCGTTCTTTCAACGCGGCTTCGATTTCGGCAGTGTCTTTTTCGGTCAAAGGGTACCAGAGCAGGACAATTCCATTGGCGATCGCGAGTACGCCGGGAAGGATGGAAAACATCAGGCGGATGCCGGAAATGGTTTCGTCGGTCTGGGTCTGGTTTGCCACAAATCCGTAGTAGCCGAGGAGCCAGCCGGAGACCCCTCCACCGATCGTGAGACCCATTTTCTGGGCAAACATGGCGGCAGAGAAAACGAGCCCTGTCGTGCGGCGACCGAACTTCCATTCACCATAATCGGCAACGTCGGTGTAGATCGCCCAAACCAGGGCTGGGGTGGGACCGGCAAGCAAGTTGCCAATGATGTTCACGAGGATCATCATACCAAAGGCGTCCGCCGGAATAAAGTAAAAGCCGAGCAGCGTAATGCCGTTGAGAACGGTCAGGCCCATGAGGGCATTGCGCTTGCCGAAGGTTTTGCTGAACCAGCCCGTGAAGAAAATGCCGATGATGAACGCGATCGAACCGGTGGTCAGCACGAGTGATGTTTTATCGAGGAACCAGAACACCGCCTCGCCGGTGTCGCCCACGTAGTATTTGAAAAAGTGTGCCGTCACCGCGCCGCGCACGGCGACGTTGGACAGGGTAAGCACTGCTGCCACGACCATGATAATCCACGGGCGATTTTTCAGCAGGTAGCCGATGTCTTTCTTCAGACTTTGGCCGGCTTCGTTTTGCGGTGCCACGCGTTCGCGGGTGGAGAAAAAGGTAATCATGAACAGACCCACGGCAATGACCGAGAGCAGCGCCATCGTGAGTTTGAAGCCGGTCGCCTCATCGCCGCCGCCGAGTTCCCGTACGAGTGGGCGCACGCCAAGCGAGATCAACAGCATGCCGCCGAATGCGCCGACAAAGCGGTAGCTCGATAGTGAGGTGCGCTCGGCGGAGTTGGGGGTCATTACGCCCATCAGCGCGGAATAGGGGACGTTGATCGCGGTGTAGATCATCATCAGCCCGATGTAGGTCGCATAGGCGTAAACCAGTTTGCCGCTTTGGCTGAGGTCGGGATTCGCGAAGCACAGGTAACCCATTACGCCGAATGGGACCGCCATCCAGAGCAGGTAGGGGCGATACTTGCCGAAGCGCGTATTGGTGCGGTCGGCGACGGCACCCATGAGCGGGTCGTTGATTGCGTCCCAGAAGCGAGCCGCAATGAACATTGTGCCAACTGCCGCCGGGGATAGTCCGAACACATCTGTGTAGTAATACAGCAGGAAGATGTTTACGAACTGGAAGAAGAGGTTCGAGGCTGTGTCGCCAAGGCCATAGCCGAGCTTTTCCCGGATCGAAAGCTTGTCCGAATTATTCATTGGGGCGGGGGATGTGTGATCGCGCTACTGCGGCAGGCGAACGTGCAAATGATCGATGCGGCCCGTGCGCTTCAGGATGTCTTCGGCGAGCTCAGCCGGAAGGGTGGTCGTGTTGATACTGCGCAATTCTTCGTTGTGATAATGAATGTCAATCGAGCCGGCGCTGTCGGCGGTGCGCTCATAGATGACCGGCGTTTGCGCGAGGGTGAAAAGTAAGCTGTTGGCCGGAAGGCGCAGGGCCTGGTATTCTCCGCCGTTGGCATAGAGGCAGCAGCCTTGCGGAGCGGAGAGGAATTCACCATCACTGAGCAGGCGTGGTGCAAAGCGAATGGCACCTTTTTCCAGGTGAACGCCAAGCTCGATGAAGCGGGCAATGACGCCCTCCTTGACCATTCCGGTCAGGCCGGGTTGTTGCGCGCCAGCGTGGGCGGGTGTGTGCGAGTAGGCGTCGGCCGGAAAGGCACCGTAGTCGTGTGCGGACTTGCGGAAGCCGAGCCCGCCTTGGACCTTGAAATACTCTTTTTGCAGGGCAAGATAAGTGTTTTCGTCGCCTTTCTCGTTTGCTTGCTCGGCGAGTTCCGCCACCGCAAGCATGAGCTTGGAAACCATGTGCCAGTAAATGCTGCCGAGGCCTTCGTAGGCGAACATCGAACCACTGCGTCCTGTAAATGCGCGGTGGTTGAACGTCGACTCGTAGAGGTGCTGGATGGCCGCGCGATCACGTTGAACGAGTTCGGTGAAGCGCGGATCAGCAGCGAGTGCATCCAGTGCATCCCGGAGCGTGAACTGGTTGACGTGCTGATCGACGAAGCGGTAACACTGCTCGTCTTCCGACCATTCGAGCAGGTCTTTACGCCCGGCTTGACTCAACTCGGCAATGAGCCCGATACCTTCGGCGGCGTGCTTGTCCACGCGGTTAAAATCAAGGAAGCTCGGTAGGTCTTTATCAGCGTAAAGGATATAACTGTTGCGCTTGGCACAGTAGAGTTCGCTGCGGGGGAGCGCCTCAAGGATCGCGAGGGACTCGTCCGACGAAATTGCCTGCGAACTGAGGATGGACACCTGACCTTCCAGCATGACGCCCAGGTGTTGCACGGCTGCGGTTTGCTGGTCGGGGTCGAGGTGCAGCACGTTGTAGGCGTGATACAGGCCGTCGTCGCGTCGGCTCGCGGCTAACGTGGCCTGCAGATGTGCCAAGGTGCGCGCAATGAATTCCTGCACGGTCGCCATCGACGTTTCCTGACGTTGACCGAAGTCGCGGGTGTAAACGCGGTTGCGGTAGGATTCGCCTGCCTGACCAAGGCGTTCCAAGAGCGCGAAGCGGTTGCGATCGTTTTCAAGCGCCTTCTCCGGTGCGTCCGCCAAGGCCGCTGAGATGGCGTTGAGGAATTCTGCGACGCTCTCATGGCAGGCAAAACTGGTGTGACCGTTTTGAAGAAAGCGCTCGAGGAATTTGAAGTAACGGTGCAGGTAACCGGTGGTGACGACCGAGAGTCCCCAACCGGCGAGTGCGTTGTTGGCGTCGTTCCATTCAGGGCGCTGCGTGTTCATCCACACGCCGCCGCCAGCACAGAAGTTACTGAGCTTCGTCAGTGCCGGAATGAGCAACTTCTCGATGAAGCCGGCGTGGTGGAGTTCACCCGCTGCCTGATAGAGCAGCTTGCCGTCCGCGCCGTTGGTGGCCACGCGTTGATCGGACTGATGGTCGGCGTTGTTGTCGAAATGGATCGAGTGGCTTGGGTCACGGGCGAGTTCGGCGAACGAGCGAATGCGGTATGGCACGTCGGCAAAGACAAATGCGTCTTCGTCAAACAGCGTTTGGCAGCCGTCGGCGGCCAGGCGCTCCTGGAACTCCAGGAGCTTGAGCAGGTAAATGATTTGGTGATCGCCCCAGTAGCCAATCGTTGCCCAAGGGTCTTCTGGATCGACTTTTTCCCAGTCCATCCCGTTCGAGGTGAGGCGATAGGGATTGTAGCCGTCGGCGGTGGAGGCGTTGAGGAAGCGGCGAATGAAGGCCTGGTTGAAGTGGGGGAAACTCCAGGCAAGCGCTTCCCAGTTTTGAAAGATGTCGCGCCAATTGCCTTCGTAGCCGATGATGGGGTCGCCGTTTTCGTCGTTGGTGCGAATGGCGAACTGATTCCATGGTCGGCTGGGATCGCCGTGGCGGCGGCTGAAAATGAGCGGCAGGTATTCCTGGCAGTGGCGAAGGGCTGCCGGGCTGGCGGCTTGGTGCGCGCTTTGCACCAGCGTCTCGTAGGCGAGGGTGGCGGGTAGTGAGTTGAGCCACGTGGCGTCTTTTTCGCTGAGCTGCCCGAGTTGCTGGCGCAGGTATTTTTCCAGCGCGGTTTTCTTCACCGTGTAGCTGTTGGCAAACACGCCACCACGCATGATGTTGAACAACACGTTTGCGCGGTGATGCGCGCAGTAATTCGAATCCGCGGTGACTTGTTGGCCATCGGAGGAGGAGACGAGTGATTCCAGTCGCAGGCGGTCCTGATCGATGTCGCGATTGACCTCTTCCCAAAGCGCTTCAGGGCTGTTCAGGCTCGCGGCCAGTGAGGCGACTTGTGACTGCGTTTTTTGAATGTCCGCGACCTGTCCCCACTCGTGCATTTGCTTGGGCTTGAGTGTTAGTTCGCCCGCGTTCAGGTAGGTGCCGCGGGCCGCGCGAATCTGGCGCTCGCTTGAAAGGGTTCCGTTTTGCAGGAATGGTTCAATGTCGGCATCGCTGGCGATGATCCGGCTATCGGCCCAGCCATGGCTCCAGACAACCGTGGCGCGAAGTGATTCCATCGGGACCGCTTCATCGGTGAAGCCAGACGCCATGCGGTGCACCAGCAGGCGGCGCTTCTGATCGGTCTCGGTCAACTTGTAGGCATCGGCGAGGCAGCTGTAAGCCAGTTGGGTGCGCACATCGAGACCGGCCGGCAGGAAATTTGCGATGCCGTCCACGAGGCGGACATTGCATTTCGTGTGGGCGAGGTTGGTCAGGTAGGCTTTGCGGACGAAGCCAAATTTTTTCGAAAGCTGCCAACGATAGCCAAAGCAAAGTTCCAAGCTGTGGTTGGTTTCCTCAAAAATGACGGAATCGCCGTTTAAGCTTTTTAGCAGGCGGCGCTCGATGTCGAAGTGCTGGCGCTGGTGCGGCTTGAAGGGTTCCCAGCGTTGCTTGCCGCATTGGATGATGGTTTGCGGGCCGGTCGTGTTCCAGTTGTCGATGATCTTGTCGACGGTGTAGTAAGGAAACAATGCGGTGTCCGGTGCCCCGCGTCCGGCGGCCAGGGGGCCTTCGCTGCTGGTGAAAAACCAGTGATCGTTCGCGCTGACGACCGTCAGGAAAAACGACGGCATTGCCTGTGCTTGCTCGATGGCGACAAAGCGTTCGCCATCGATTTCTACGAAGCTGGAATTTGTTTCCGGCTGCTCGGACTTGCGCGAGGTCTGCGCAAGCTCATCGGTAAGGATCCCGCCAGATGGAGTCATGGAAGTGGGCGTTGGTGATGGAGGGGGGAGGGGTTTTATTCGACGTAGAACGGGATGTTGGCCGTGGCAGCGCCACCAGCCCCATCGCGGACGTAGACAAACAGGCGGTAGGCGCCACTGCGTGAGGGGGCCTTGAAGACGACCTGCTTGCCGTTGTTCTCTTGGATCAGTTCAGGGTAAGAGGGCGGAACGGATTCCGCGTCGCCGCCAACCTTGCGATCCGTGCTTTCGGCGGTGACAACCCACTCGTATTCGAGTGGATCGTTTTCGGCGTCTTCCACGACGATCTCGGCGGTATGCGTCGAGTTGCGTTTAACGCGTTTCAGGTTCACCGGAGACTGGAATGAAACCAGTTTTGGGCTGCGGTTTTTGGGGAATTCCCCGGTCCAGGCGTAGCTCATCGCGTCGACCGTGCCGAGCTTCTCGCCGCTCGGGAGGAACATGCCATACCAGGTGGAAGTAGTTTCCTGCTTGTGTCCCCAGAGGAAGGCAAAGGTGCCCAGGCACATGCCGCGGCCATCGTCGATGACGCGTTTGTGTGTGGCATAATAGGAGGCTGCTTTTTCGCGGCTGGTTGGTTCAATCGGGGCCCCCCACGAGGTGTGGCCAACTTCCCAGTGGCCGCTGGGGCCGAACTCCGTCAGCATGAATGGTTTCTTCCAGCCCTTGGCGACGAGGCCGCTGCCGACTCCCGGTGCACTCGCATAGGCGTTGACCCCGAGGATGTCGATTTCCGGATAATACTTCATAACGTTCTCGACCTTCTGGCCGCCGATGCTGGCGATGACGGTCATAACCGGGTGGTCGGGGTCCTCCTCTTTGACGATTTTCGCCAGTTCGTTGAGCTCCTTCCAGATGCGGACGTCGCTACCGTCGTCGGCCGGGCCTTCCATTTCATTGCCCAGGCCCCATATGAGAACCGCCGGGTGGTCCTTGTAGCGGCGCACGGCGTCCCGCACATGGTCGCGTTGCTCGCGAATTTGGCGCGAGTCATTGTAGTCAAAGCCATGGCGTTCGTGGCCGATCCAGATGCCGGGAATGACTTTGAGACCAAGTTCATGGGCGTAGTCGAGGAGGAGTTTTCCGTCGATCCGCTTCTCCATTTGTTCGATGCCCCAGGTGCGGAAGCAGTTGCCGCCCATGGCTTTGAGCTGTTCCAGATTGTTGGAGCCGCCGACGCCATTGGCGAAAAATGGTTTGCCGTCGACCGTCATTTCGAACTGGTCCGGGGCGGTTTCAATGATCTCGACCTTGCTTGGTTCGGCAGTGACGCAAGAGGCGGAACTGAATGCAGCAAGGGAAAAGGTGGCCAATGCGGACCATGTCCGGAAAAGGGGATTCAAGCAAATCATCTAAAAATTGCATAAAGTTGCAACTTGAAGTGTCAAGCGAAGAAAATGATTTTGTTGCATTGATTCCCAAAATTGTTGAAAAGACTCCCATTTCGAGAATTCCTATGAAAGAGGTTAACCAGCAAGTAATTGCAGACGCATTAAATTTATCCCGTGCAACGGTGTCTCGTTGCTTCACCAATCACCCTGGGATTAACCCGGAAACGCG
>JBNNDZ010000056.1:0-2727 GCA_050285865.1 Puniceicoccales bacterium | reverse complement strand
GTCGCCGTGTCAGCCCGCTGGTTAATGCAATTCGCACTGCATCCTTGCGGAATTCATCCGTTCTTCCTGTGCCCATAGTTCCTCTCCTTTGCTGCACATTATGCTATCAAAGGAGCGGCACCAAACCGCGACAGGTCCAGGCTGGTCCAGTCATACCCCTCAGGAATGCCCACATCGCGGTTATAGGGAGGCCTACTGTATTCGTCCGCCATCTTGAGAAAGATGAGATAGGTCAGTTGCTCCAGGTAGTCGCCATAACCGACACCGTCATCCTTCAGGATTGTGCAGAAGCTCCAGACTTTGTTGACGATGGGGGCGGTGCTCATGCGGGCTTCCATGTTCTTGAGAACTTGAGGAGTTCTTCCATGAGGCGTGGTATGGCCTCGGTGCCTTCCAACTGCATTTCCACGGATTTTTGATTCGTGGTGATCCAAGTCAGTAACTGGGCCACGTCGAGTGCCGTTTTAACCGGAAAGTTATCACCGGGTACCTGACGATGCTGACCTACTCGATATTCTGAAAGCGGCCACTTCTCTTTCTTGCCACTGGGCGGCTTTACGGTCCCATCATACCCTGTCTCCATGATCGCCCACAGACGCGCGCAATTCTCGACACTCCAGCCGCTCTTGTCTCGAAGCCAGGAATCGCACCAGGCTTGGGCACAGGCCTTGTCAATTTTCTTCTTCCGCCAAACGTTCAGAGCAGACACCATATCAGGTGTGGTTGCCAAGCGATCCTTGATGAAGTCGCGTACGAGGCTGGTTCGGGAAAGATCCACGCGGTGAATGGAGCGCATTCGGTCTTCTTCGGTTGTGAACATTCCGTTGAGACAAATCAGACGGCGCCATCTGAGCACCACGAGGAATGCAGAGGATCGATCGACCGAGTTCGTGACTTCGATTTCTGGCCTGTACCTGTCCGGCGCGAACAGATCGCCGGCAAAGTCGAAAACCTGCTCTTCGAGAGGGACCGTGATGCGGACCCTTTCACCGTATTCCGTCATAGTGATTTTCGCCTCGGCGCTTTCAAGCCCAGCATTCGACAGGTTCTCGGTAAGCCAGCTTGCCAAGACTCTGTGTTGAAGCAGATCGTACTGGTCGGAAACGGCTGCGACAGGACGTTCAAAATCGTCATTTCCGAACGGCATTCTCCAGATGCTGCGAAGGCGCGGATTGTTGTTTGGCGGATCGCCAAAATCCCGCAACTCGAAATCGGGCAAGGCATCGCGCAATTCTGCGACAGGCACAGTGTGGCTCGTAAATCCGCTCGCCAACGAAAGACCCTTCCAGCTTGAAAGCTGAAATGCTTCATCAAACGCATCAAATGCCATCAATACTGTCCTTCCAATTTGGGAATGAATTTTCTTTTTTTTTGGGAAGCATTCCGACGCTCGGCCTTGATCCGTTCCAGCAGGACAGAGGCAGGTTCGTCCTCGGGGTCTTGGGGGACGAGACGGCCGGAGAAGGCTTTTTTCAGGATGGATTGGCGCAGGGCGTCGGCGCGGGTGAGGGCGGCATCGATCTCGGCCTCGAGCGCGTCGGCGGCTTCGAGACGCGCGTCGAGGATGCGGACGATTTCGGCTTGTTCTGCTTGGGAGCAGATAGGCACTTATAGTTCCTGCAGCTCCTTCGCGTTGATGTTGTTGACGCCGCTGGTTGACTTCGCCTTGTTCTCGATTTGGCCGCGCACGTTCGGTTCCATCATTAGATAGACGAGGTTCTTAGGAACCAAAGAGCCGGGTATGGGGCGAAGCCGGATCAGATAGCCCGCATAGACGAATTGCGTGTCAACTGGTCGAACCAATGCTGGCTTGCCCACCAATGAAAGGCTCCCGTTCGACCGAATAGTCAGCACGTCGCCTTCGATCAATTGGTATTGCTCAAGCTCCGCTTCGGCGAAATTGGCCGATTTGAGGTCGGTTGCGTCGATCACTCCGGCCGCAATGTTCGGTATGCGAAGGACACCTTTGCTACCAGCATCGTAGTCGCTTTTCTTCGACGTCCCGTATGAGGGTTCGTCGATCAGCAGGCCCAGCGACACCACGGTCCATCCCGGAATGTCGATATCAGATGCTTTGTCAGGGATATCTCGGGGCCGCTTCGGCTTCGCGGGTTTCTTGCCCTTCTCACCACCTTCGCGCCACTTGGCGAGAGCCTCTTGCCACGTCTCCAGCGCGGCCTTGTAGCGGTCCTCGCGTTCCTGTCGGATGCGGGCGAGGAGGGTTTCGGGGCTTTCCAGCTTGTCCGCGTTCTGCGCGCGCCAGTCGGCGGTGAGGCGGCCCTCAAAAGCGGATTTCAACAGGGATTGGCGATAGAGGCCAAGGGCGGTGCGCGCCTTTTTCAGGCTCTCGACCCCCTTGTCGATCTCTTCGAACATCGCCTCGATCTTCTCCACGATGCGGCGTTGTTCGTTGGTGGGGGCGATTGGTAACTCGAATGCTTCAAGGCGGGGCATCTCGATACTGTGAACCGTCGTGCCGCCTTTGCGGCATTTCTCGAGGATGCGTTGTTCGAATGCCCGCATGCCCCATGCGATGTAGTCTGAATTGATGCCATCGGGCAGAGTTAGCGCCTTGAGATCCTGATTGAGGGTGCTTTCGACGCCGGTGACCGCAATGGGCAGAGTGTGAGCCAAGATTCCCGAGCGGGTTACGAGCAGAACCGACCCCGCTGGCACCAGCTTCGCTGCAGAGTTATCAATGGCTTCCTGTGTAATTCCGTCAATGGT
>JBNNDZ010000055.1:0-2734 GCA_050285865.1 Puniceicoccales bacterium | reverse complement strand
ACTGGCTGCCCAACCACTGCCGCGGTTGATTCCAGGTGCGAATCGCCTCGATGCCCACCGGATGGAAAGTCTCCAAGGCCGCCGTCAACAGGGCCAATACCAGCAACAGCACGCTGGCCAGATTGCGCAACAGGTTAATCCAGGACATAACGGGCAATGGTGGATTTTTCCTTCAGCCGCCGCAATAGATCACGGTCCAACAGGCAGGCAATGTAGGCGATCATGACAAAGGGAAACGCGCCGAGGCTCATCAAAAATGCGGACCCCAGATGCAGGGCAAAAAGTCCGGCAAAAGTGACGCGACGGAAGAACGTCGTTTTCCAGGGACAGAGCATTGCAGGGAGCGCAAGCAACTCCAAAACCAGCGCCCCGTAGGTCATCGCCCTCATCACACCGGGAGGCGTATTTTGCACAAAAAACAGCCCGAGCGGAGACGTCCAGGTGAGCACCAATAAATCAATCCGGATTGCATCACCGGTGATCCACCAGACATCATAAAGCTTGTGTAGGGCTCCCGTAAAATAGATCAGGCCCAGTTGAAAAATCAGGCCAAAAACTGGCAACCCGCAAAGGTAGCCGTCGGACCGTGGACGGGACGGAATCAACAACAGCCAGACCAGCAGCAGGCATAATATGGGCAGGTAAGAACCCGTGTGCGGAAACCCCGTCACGAAAAGACTGGAGGCAAGAAGGAGTGAATACAGGAGGGCTGGTTTCACCCAACGGCCCCACACCAATAACGCGCCCGACACCAATCCGAGGCCCAGCCAAAGATAGGAAAGCATCGGGCCATGACTCGCCCATTCAAACAGGGAGATTACCCCGGAGGTACGCTCAGGCGCGTAGGAGCGCGCCGTGAGAATCACCGGAACATACGGCCACCAGAGAACGCACAAATACATGAGCGCCAAACCGAGCAGGCGAATCACGAGGCGGTAGGCTTCGACGGGCATCGCCAACCAGGCATAGCCCAGACGGTCAACCCAACCCCGGCCCGGCACGGGTGGCACTACGCCCCCGTCCCCTCTCGCCTGATTCGCCGCGTCTGTCTCCATTAAAGGAATGCATTAACATTTGAAAACGCGCGTTACTATGCGAAACTTACCCACCTATGGCCACACCACGCAAATATCACGAACTAAGCGCAGCCCCATCAGGAAGCTTTGCCGAGGCGTTCCAACATTTGCCGGTCACCGAATTGACGGACCGCTCATACCATACCGACGCCGCACGGGTAGACGCCGTCATCAAGCGCGGACAGGCCCGCAGTTTGGAAGAATTTTCCGCCCTCATTTCGCCTGCCGCCAGCGAACGCGTGGAAGAATTGGCGGCCCTCTCGCAACGCCTCACCCAGCGATTTTTCGGCAAGGCCGTGCGCCTCTTTGCCCCGATGTATCTTTCCAACGAGTGCGTGAACATCTGCAAGTACTGCGGGTTCTCGCGTCACAACGATATCCCCCGCATCACGATCCCAGTCAACAAGGTCGTGGAGCAGGCCGCGCGGCTACGCCGGCAAGGCTTTCGCTCGCTCCTGCTGGTAGCGGGCGAGCACCCAAAATGGGTGTCCAACGGCTACGTTGCCGAGTGCATCCGCGCCACCCTGCCCCATATGCCTGCGGTGAGCATCGAGCTGGGCCCGCTGGAAGTCGAAGACTACCGACCGCTGGTTCAAGCCGGGGGCGAAGCGCTCATCGTGTATCAGGAAACCTATCACCAGGCGACCTACGAAGAGCTCCATACCGCCGGGCCGAAGAAATACTACGCTTGGCGCATGGACACGCCCGAACGTGGTTACGAGGCGGGTTTCCGCCGCTTGGGAATCGGTGCCTTGCTGGGCCTCCACGACTGGCGTTACGAGGTCCTCGCCATGGCCGCGCACGCTCAATTCCTATTGCGCAAATGCTGGAAGGCGCAGGTCTCCGTGAGTCTGCCACGCATGCGCCCCGCCAACGGCGGCTGGCAACCGAACCCGGAATTCTCCATGAGCGACCGCGAGCTGGTCCAAACCATTTGCGCGCTGCGCCTGTTCATGCCGCACGTAGGCGTCACCTTGTCCACGCGCGAATCCCCGCAATTGCGCGACGGGCTGGTCCCGCTGGGCGTCACGCTCATGAGCGCGGGCAGTTCGACCGAGCCCGGCGGCTACGACCATTTCGATGAATCCCAGTGGACGCCTACTCGCGACCAGCCCGGCGAACAATTCGAGATCGCCGACGAGCGCTCACCGTCCCAAATCGCCGCCATGATTCGCCGTCACGGCTACGAGGCGGTCTGGAAGGATTTCGACGAAGCACTCGTCACCGAAACGCCCGAGCCCGCAGTGATTTAAGCAATGGCCAGAGCTTCCCGTTGGGTCACATGGTTTGCGGTTGCCGCTCCCGTCGCAGCCATCGCCTATTATATCGCGCTGCATTGGACGGCGATTGATTACGGGCTTTCCTTTCCCGGTCGCGTCGGGGATGCCGCCGACCACTTCTTCCATAACGGGCAACGAACCGAGCCTGCGTTTGCCTACAGTGAGTTTTCCCTGAGCGATGGCACCCGCTGGAAGGCAGTCGAGGCCAGCGTCCACGGCGAACAGTCCATACCCAGTTGGCTAATCTGCATCATTCAGGGACCGGAACAAAAAACCTATCGCCTGGAACAACGCTTTAACGACGCCAACCGGGCACAAGTCATCCAACTATTGGAAATCGATGCCCAGACAAGCGCCACCCAGGCACCGCATGTGCTC
>JBNNDZ010000054.1:0-16994 GCA_050285865.1 Puniceicoccales bacterium | reverse complement strand
GCCTCGGGAATGAGGAACGGTGCCACGGTGGGGATTGCGCCGAGGCGCACCGAGCCGCTGACGACTTGCTGGCGGTCGCGGAGCTCATCAATCGCGCTCTGGGCCTCCGCGAGAATGCGGTTGGCGCGGCCCAGCAGGACTTCCCCCGCGGGTGTCAGGCGCGATTTACCGCCGGGCAGCCGAAGGAAGAGCTTTTCGCCTAGTTCGTCTTCCAGCTTACGGATTTGCTGGGACAGCGATGGCTGGGCGACGTGGCATTGTTCTGCCGCGCGGGTAAAATTTCCGTTACGTGCGACCGCCGTGAAGTAGCGGAGCTGGTGCATTTCCATGCGAGCAATTTAGGGCTGGCCGTGTGATAGGCAAATCCTATTGAAGGGATAGGAACCGAGTATTTCTCGAATCGCAAATCCGTGGCATAATACCGCTGTCGTTTTCGGACATCAGGGGTGGTGTCCGGGAACATTCATTTAACAACGAACAAGCTACATCATGTCTGTATTAGTAGGAAAGAAAGCACCGAACTTTAACGCACAAGCCGTCGTAAATGGCCAGATCGTCGAGAATTTCTCGCTCGATCAGTTCCTCGGCAAGAAGTACGTCGTCCTGTTCTTCTACCCGAAGGATTTCACTTTCGTTTGCCCGACCGAGATTCTGGCTTTCCAGGAAGCGGTGCCGGAATTTGAAGCACGCGACACCGCAGTGATCGGCGTTTCGACCGACACGGAGTTCTCGCACTGGGCATGGGTAAATACCCCGCGCAAGCAGGGCGGTATCGAGGGCGTGAAGTACCCGCTCGTGGCCGACACCAACAAGACCATTTCGTCCGCATACGACGTCCTCGCAGGTCAGTACGACATCGACATCGAAGGCAACCTCGTTGCCACCGGTGAGCTCATCGCTTACCGCGGTTTGTTCCTGATCGACCGCGAAGGCGTGGTCCGCCACCAGCTCGTTAACGACCTGCCACTGGGCCGCTCGATCAAGGAAGCCATCCGCACCGTAGATGCGCTGCAGCACTTTGAACAACACGGCGAAGTGTGCCCGATGAACTGGGAAAAGGGTGCCGACGCGATGACCCCGTCTCACGAAGGCGTGGCCACCTTCCTGAGCAAGTAACGGTTGCGTTGCTGGACTTTAAAGGGGGGAGCGGGCACGTTCCTGCTCCCTTTTTTCATCGCGTTGCCGAACTCGGCGCGGTAGGTAGACCGGGCCGCTTGGCTTTCATTTTTCAGCAAACGACATAACTTTAGGTAAGATGGAAAACGTAATTATTCTTGGCACCGGCTGCGCCGGATTGACTGCCGCGATTTACACCGCGCGCGCCAACCTTGAACCGCTGATGATCGAAGGGACGCAGCCCGGCGGGCAGCTCACCACGACATCTGAGGTGGAAAATTTCCCGGGCTTTCCCGAAGGCATCGACGGCTTCATGCTCATGGACAACATGCGCAAGCAGGCGACGCGCTTTGGAACCCGCTTTGCGAGCGACCGTATCGTAAACATCGAAACGGATGGCCAGGTGAAGCGCCTGACCGCCGAAAGCGGCAAGGTTTACGAAGCCCGCGCGGTTATCATCGCCACTGGCGCACGTCCGCGTCTGCTCGACATTCCAGGTGAAAAGGAAATGTGGGGCGGCAAGGGTGTCACGACCTGCGCAACCTGCGATGGCGCGTTTTACCGCAACATGGATGTCGTCGTTGTGGGCGGGGGAGACTCGGCCTGTGAAGAGGCGTTATTCCTGACCCGTTTTTGCTCGAAGGTTACCGTGCTCCACCGCCGTGAGGAGTTCCGCGCTTCGCGGATCATGGCTGAGCGCACCATTGAGCACGAAAAGATCGACGTGGTCTGGAACACCGTTCCGGAAGAAGTCATCGCGGGTGAAGATGGCCTGATGCGTGCCGTTCGCGTGAAGAACACCGCCACCGGTGAAGTCAGCGAGATTGAGGCCAAGGGCTTCTTCATCGCCATTGGGCACATCCCGAATACGGACTTTGTTGATGGCCTGCTGCAACGTGACGATCTCGGTTACATCGTTTCCAATCACGAAAGCGGCGTGCGCACGGAAGTCGAAGGACTATACGTTGCGGGCGACTGCTCGGACCACGTTTACCGTCAGGCGATCACGGCGGCAGGCATGGGTTGCCGTGCAGCCATCGAAGCCGAACGCTGGCTGGCAGAACAACCTGTCCTGGCTGAAGCCGAAACGGCCAGCTAAGCGATAGCTACAACCGATTTGTGAAAGCGCGGGCCGATTGGTCCGCGCTTTTTTTTTGTTGGGCAGGGGTCCGGCCTTGGGCGTCTCTGCGTGCGCGCAGTTTAAGCAATGCGTCAACGTTGGGCTCACCACCTTGGTGGATTATCGCAAAAAAAAAAGCCCGCGGCGCAATGGCCGCGGGCTTTGTTCAGGTAAGCTGTTCGTCGTTTACTCGAAGGAGTAAGCGGTAACCGTGCCACTGATTTCGTTGGCAACGATCAGCATGGGAACACCGTTCGGGCTTTGTGCGGCCGAAACAAACGTGGCGCTTTCCGGGCCGAGGTCACCAGCTTCCGGGGATTCCGGATCAGCGAGGAAGTCACGGTTGTTGATGTATTGCACGAAGATCGGCGCGGCCGGAGTGCTTACATCGTAAACCATGATGCCACCAACACGCTCAAGGCAGATGAACGCGTAGGTCTTGCCACCGACAACGCCGAGGGTCACGCCTTCGGGCTCAGGGCCCTTGTCGTCGCTGCGTGCGTCGAATTCCGACTCGTCGTTGGACGCGTTGAAGAACTCGGGCTGGAGCGATGCGGTGATTTTCTCGAAGTCTGCACCACTGTCATAAACGAGGGTGAGGCCTGTGCCGCCACCGGTGACGCGGAAGATCGAGAATGAGCGACCGCCGAATGCCACGATCTGGTCGTAGTCGCCATCGCCGTCGGTATCACCTTCGGTGGTGGTAACGGTGAGGCGTCCGAGGAGCTCGTCTTCCTGGAGTTCCGCTGCGTTCGGGAACGCGGTCGGATCGAGGTCGAGGTCCTTGACGCGAGCTTCTTCGGAGAATGCGTCGTAGTCGCGGGCATCACCTTCGTTTGCCGTTACGATGTAGGTTTGATTACCAACCGTGTAGCAGGCGATGGCATCGGGCATATACATGCCGTAAACCGGCCAGTTTGTGATGTTGATCGCGTTGTCGCGGTTGCTCGCATCGAATCCTGCGACACTCATATCCTTGAGGCCGAGGGAGTTGATGCTGACGATGCGGTTGCGATAGATGTCGATTGCCGCGATGGCGTTGTTTTCCTGAAGGCTGACATAGGCCATGCTCGAGTTCGGAGAAATGGCGATGTATTCCGGCTCGATGTCGCGAATGGGCGAGTTTGCACTCGGGCCAAAGGTGCGGACATCGCTCGGCACATTCGTGAAGAACAGGTGCCTTGCGCGCGGTGCTGGCGAACGGCGCTGGAACAAGCGAATGAACCTTTTCGCAATGGCTGCACGCTGGGCAGGGCGCAGGCGCTTCAAGATGCGGTCATACGGGCTTGCTACGATTGCACGGCTGGTGAGGAAGGAAACCGGAATAATGCTGACCGAGCCTTCGGGATCGAAGCTGAAATCGCTCATCGGCTCGCCTTCGTTTGCCGTGAGGACGAAGTGTCCGTTGGGCGTAAAGGTGACCATATCAGGCAGGTAGCCTACTTCGGTGCGAGCGAGTTCATTGCCGGATGGATCGAAGAAGCCAACGTAACCCGGGAGCGGGCGATCGTCAGACTCGCGGTTGCGTGCAATCGCCACTGCGATGACGTTGTTGCGGTAGGCCACACTGTTGGGCTCAGCAACGACGCCGTTACCGCCGAAGAGGGCGTTGATGTCGATGTGACCAGATTGAACCAGGTTTTCTGCGTTGGCGGCGTCGAGAATGTCGACGGAGCCATCGTTGGCGTTGACCAGGTAGATGCGGTCATTGTCGGCGTCGAACGCGGTGATTTCTGCAGCCGCTTCGTCGAAGAGACCAGTGCGGTAGGTGCCGACAACAGCGAGTTGCGGAGCGTTGGTCGGTGCGGCAGCCGGGTAAGCGGCCGTGTCGCTGCGGTACTCGTTGTTTTGAATACGGGCGTCTTGCGAGATTGGCAGTTCGGCGTCTTCGAAGACCGTATCGCCATCGACCGGGTAGAACTCACCCAGGTAATCCACGAGGGCTTCCTGCTCAGCGCCGCCGAGAGCAACGATGTTGCTGGCGAGTGCGGGGAAGGGGTAGCCGTCGCCACCTTCGGCGAGGAAGCCAAGGGTTACGATGCGAACCGTGCCGTTGGCATTGCCCTGGATAATACCGTCCTTGAGGATGACGTCGAGCGTGTTGCCGTCTTCGTCGATAATGGCGAGCGAGAGCATGCGTTCACCAACCGGGAGGGCGGGATCGAATGCGAAACGCATGCCACCAACTTGTGGGAAGGAGCCGGGAGTGGCACCGGGAGCTACTGCGCTGACGGCGTATTCGAGGACTTCTACGAGGCCGGAGCGAGTCAGCGTAAGGGCGCTCAGGCTGTTGTTGAAGGCGAGGGTGCGCTGTGCTTCGAAGAGCGAAATTTCGCCCTCTTCCTTGTCCGCGCTTTCGATTGCCTGCGTCGGCAAGAGTGCGTCGGTGATCGGGTCGATCTCGCCGATAGCAGCGCGAATGCCGCCACCGTTCTTGATCGAAGCGACGATGGTGGAGTCGGTTTGCTTTGCGAACCAGAGGTTGGCGTCGGCGGTCAGGTTGCCAAGATTGGTTTCCTGCGTGCGAACCGATTCGCGGCGGCCGTCGAGGTAAACGGTGGTTTCGCCGATGACGTCACCGTAAAGTGCAGCGAGCACACCTTCGAGTGCGTCGGTTAACTGGCTGACTTGTGCGCCCTTGGTGCCATTGGCGAAGGCGGCATTGAGCGAGCCCCAGATCTGCGTAACGATCTGGTCGGTGGTGGCATAGGCACCGTTGACAGCCGTATCGAGGCTGGCCGGAACGAGCACACCGCTGTTGTCAAACTCGACAACGAGGCGGCCGACGTAGGTGTAAACACCGTTGGTGCTGACGATCATGACCGGGTCACCCGAGGCGTCGGTGGTCTGGAAGGGATATACGAAGCCAGCTTCGTCGCCAGGGCGAAGGATGTCGTTGCCATCGGCGAGGATGGTGTCCGAACCACCAGCGAGGATGATGTCCACGCCGTCAAGCTCGGTAGCCAGTTCCTGTTCGAGGGCGAATTGCTGGAGATGCGAAACTAGAATGATCTTGTTCACGCCCATGCCTTCGAGCTGGTCAACGACCGGCTGAAGGATGCCAGCGAGCTCAACCATGTCGTTCTCGTCGTCGCCGATGACTTCGACGTCGCCGGTGGAGGAGATGGTCTCTACGATCTGCGTGGTGGCACCGATGACGCCGATCAGCTCGCCGTCACGTTCGATGATGGTGGCCGGTGCGATCTTGGACAGGCTGCCGGTGGCGACGAGGTCAGCTAGGTCACTGCGGAAGTCCGTTGCCGGCAGAATGTCGCTGGTGAATAGAGGAGCGAGGTTGGCGTCGCCGGAGAAATCGAGGTTGGCCGAAAGGTAAGGGAACTCCGCACCGGTCCAATTGACGTCCGCCAGGGTTGCGCCGGAGATGTCGCTGGAGATGAGGCCTGCGAAAGTCGCTGTTCCGGAGTCGAATTCGTGGTTACCGACAGCGGAGGCGTCGAAACCAAGAATGTTCATGATGGTGATGTCCAGGCGGCCGGGGCCTTCGGTGATACCGGTCAGGCCAGCATTGCCGAAGAGTTCCTGATAGGCTACGCGGTAGGCTGCGGCCATGGAGGCGTCGCCTGCGGCTTCAAAAGTGGGGCTGGGGATATAGTTGTCACCCGAGGAGAGCAGGATGCTGGGAATGCCGTCAGCAGCCGCATCATTTTCAAGACCCTGAACGACCGCCGCGAAATTCGGCGCAAAGAGGCCGCTTTCAAGGTCGGATGCATGCAGAATCTGCAGAGAGAACTGGGCGTTCGCTGTCAACGGAAGGAAGGCGGCACCGAGTACCGTTCCTGCGCCGACCAGCCAATGCGCCGGTAGCTTGCTATTTCGTAACATAGATTGCGTGGTTTTTCAGTTATTGGACGACGGAGAACACGCGCTGATGGCGAGCAAAGGCCTCCGCCTACTTGCAACCTGATTATTTACGCGTTAAAAAACGCAAACCCGCGTCATTTGTGTTTCAAAGAAGTTAAATCGGAAACGGAAACACCTCATAAGCATAGGCTTATGGCTTTATTGTGACGGATGTAACTGTTCCGCCATCAAAACGACTGGCTGCCCGTCGTCTCCTATAGAAGTGGTAGAATGGACTTTCGACCCGATTCGTAAGCACGCAGTTACCTGTAGGCAAAAGGGCGCGTCAAATTTGCCAAAGCAGTTGGGCCTTGAATGCGAGAGATGCGCCGTCGGGGCAGCGCTTACTTCCGGTTATGTTAACCGAGAAATGCGGTCAGCGGGCTCGTGGGCTTCGCGGTCGCAGATGCGGGGCCGAGGCCGGACTCATAGGCGGCACGACCGGCATCGACGACGACGGGAACCCGAGCTTGCTCGATGATGATCTCGATTTGGGCGCGTGTTTCGAGTCCGCGGTTGCTGCCGATGGGGGAGCCGAGGGGCATCACAGTGGCACAGCCGACGTCTTGCAGGCGGGCGGCGAGAACGGGGTCTGCGTTGATGTAAGGCAGCACAGTCCAGCCTTCCTTGACTAAGATTTCCGCTGCTTTGAGCGTCTCAATCGGGTCGGGAAGCAGGTAATTGGGGTCCGGGTGGATTTCGAGTTTTACCCATTGTGGCAGACCGGCGGCAGCGGAAAGCCGGGCCAGACGCACGGCCTCTTCGGCATTCATTGCCCCGGCGGTATTGGGCAGAACCAGGTAGCGGTCGGGCTCCAGATAATCCAGGATGTCTGCAAACGGGTCGGCCTCGCTTTTGAGATTGGCGCGTTTGAGTGCGACGGTTACCAGGCCCGCGCCACTGGCACGCAGCGCATCGCGCATGGACTCATTGGAGGAAAATTTACCCGTGCCCACCAATAGGCGGCTGGGGAATTCACGTCCGGCGATGATAAGCGGTTCGGTCGAAAGTTGGTCCGTCATGGCAAAGCACAATCGGACCCGAGTTGTGCCCGTGGGTCAAGAACGGAGCGCGAAGATGCGTTAGGTGCGTCGGTGTGGTGGCTTCCTGAGGCGTAGGTGATGCGGTTTACTACGTCGCATCGCATCGCGTATCACGCACGACAGTGGTCTAATCCCGTGTCTGTTGGCAGTATCTCGGCTCCCCTTTCGCTTGACTAGCGGCATGGAGAGCGGCAACCTGCCCGTTTTTCCACCCTCATGAATCGCCCGCCAAAGAAGAAAAATCAGTCCAAGGACGGACTGTCCGAAGACCCCCGTTTTTCCAGCGAGGAACTCGCCCAAGCGGGCTCCGAGCCCAAAAAGGCACCGGTGACCGGTGACGACCGCAACCTCGTCGAGATCGACGATGCTTTCAGCGAAGCCGACATCGAGGACCGCGTGTGGCTGTTCTGGCAGCGCAACAAGGGCAGCATCGTGGCGGCAATTGTCATCCTCATTGGCGGCGTCATCGGCGTGAACGTCTGGAAGATGATGCAGGACAACAAGGTCGCCTCGCTTCAGGCCGATTACAGCGCCGCCTATGGCGAGCCCGAGCAATTGAAGACTTTCGCATCCAAGCATGGGGACACCCCATTGGCAGGCCTTGCCCTGCTGGATCTTGCGGACACCCAATATACCGACAAGGATTACGCCGCTGCGGCCGGCCTTTACCAGCAATCGCTTAAGCCGTTGCAGGGCACCGTGGTTTCCGGGCGTGCGCGCCTCGGTCTCGGTATGGCTCAGATTAAGGCTGGGCAAACGGATCAGGGACGTTCCACATTGACCTCGCTCATCGCCGATAACTCGGCTTTGTCGACCATTCGCGCCGAAGCAGGTTACGAGCTCGCTCAGTTGGAGTTGCTTGAAGGTAACCGCAGTGCGGCAGCCAGCGTTCTCCAGCAAGTTCGCGACATGTCCAATGCCGAGATCTGGAGTGGTCAGGCAGACCGCCTCATGCAAAGCGAGCGTCTGGGCGAATACGCCGACGCCTAAACAGCGCTTTCCCGGCTGGGTTTATGAATCGTGCAGCGTTCTCGCTGGGCGACTTGTATTGCATGAGACCAAACGGGTTGTTTAGAGACTTTTCCTTTGAATTGGCCGATCAGGCCGCAGTGATTTTTCGTGTCCAGCAAGGCGGTTTGAGTGTAGCAGGCTCAGGCCGGCCCGCACAATCAATGCCGTCTTGAGCGGGCTAGCCGTTACAATCACTTTACTGGTTTATACTAGCCTTGGGTGAATCTTCGGCTGTATCATGGCTGCGCTGTTTCAACTTAACTCCCTCTGCCATGTTACGAATCTATTGTGTTACGTTCCTCCTGCTCGCGCTCGTCCCGATGGGGGCCTGGGCCAACTATCATACGCTTACCAATAGTTCGGGTGTGGAAATCGAAGCGGAACTGCTGGAGGTAGCTGACAAAAACGGTGCGCCGTATTTATCCTTTGTGCGAAAGGCGGACCAGCGCGAGTTTTCGATTCCTTTGAGTACGCTCAGTGTGGATACCCAGAGTGAGGTGCGCAAATGGTGGCAGGCCGAGGAAAAGCGTCGCCTCATGCTTTCCCCCGGCGTGGATTTAGGGATTAATTTCAAGCGCAACCGCAAGAAGAAGCAGCTCTACAATTCAGTTTATAGTGATGAAGACCTTTACACCTATACGCCGGAGGTGGAGATTGAGAACGACGATCTTTACCGCTCATTCAAAGGTGTCACGGTGCACATCGTTTGCCTGGCGCAGCACACTTATTACAAAACGCACAGGGTTGTCTCGGCCACGAAGCGCAAGGCCGACCTACCGCGTAATGGCACGGCGGTCGTCGTCGGTGATAGTTATTCTTTCGAGAATTACAAATCCGACTATGCCGATTTTGAATACGGCTGGGAAGACGCCGGTTACTTGATCGTAGTTAAGAATACGGGCGGCGAAGTTACGCACTGGAAGACTGATCGCAGCGAGCTTGAGCGCAATATCGAGCGTTCGCTCAAGTTTGAGCGCGGCGATTATTTATCGTCGGACTTAAGCCAGAAGCGGCGGAGCTATACGGATCGCTAAGTCGCCCAGCCTTTACTGCGGCTGACGGCCTCGCGCCAGGTTTTCATCTTCTCCTTGGCCTCGTCGCGACTCATGGCGGGCTCGAAAGTACGGTCGATTTTCCACTGATCGGCGATGGCGGATTCGTTCTCGAAGACACCGGCGGTGATTCCGGCAAGGTAGGCGGCTCCGAGGGCAGTGGTTTCCGTGTTTTCCGGGCGGATAACCGGCACGCCGAGGAGGTCGGCCTGGAACTGCATCAGCAGGTTATTGTTCGCCGCACCGCCATCGACGCGAAGCTCTTTGAGTGCGATGCCGCTGTCGGCATTCATGGCGTCGAGGAGTTCGGCGGACTGGAAGGCGATGGACTCCAGTGCTGCCCGGCAAATGTGGGCAGCGGTGGTGCCGCGGCTTACGCCGACGATGGTGCCGCGAGCGGAGGAGTCCCAGTGCGGGGCGCCGAGTCCGGTAAAGGCGGGCACCAGCATTACGCCGCCGGAGTCCTTTACGCTGGCGGCGAGGGGTTCACTTTCGCTGGCGGTGTGGATCATCCGCAGGCCGTCGCGCAGCCATTGGATCACGGCACCGCCGATGAATACACTGCCTTCGAGCGCATATTTGCGGCGGCGACCCTTGAGTTGCCAGGCGATGGTGGTGAGCAAATTGTTTTTCGATTCGACCGGTTTTTCACCGGTTTGCTGAAGGAGGAAGCAGCCGGTGCCGTAGGTGTTTTTGGCCGTGCCTTTCTTGAAACAGGTTTGGCCGAAAAGGGCGGCATGCTGGTCACCGGCAACGCCGGAAATCGGTGCACCGCCGAAGTCCGCGCATTGGCCGAAGTCTCCCGCCGAGGGGCGCACTTCGGGTAAGACCTCACGCGGGACACCGAGGATTTTCAAGAGTTCGTCGTCCCAGTCGCCCTGGTGAATGTTGTACATCAGTGTGCGAGCGGCATTGGTGGGGTCGGTGGCGTGGACACCCCCATCGGTCAGGTTCCAGATCAACCAGGTGTCCACCGTGCCGAAACAGAGCTCGCCCGCTTCGGCCTGCTTGCGCGCGCCATCGACGTTGTCGAGGATCCAGCGAAGTTTGGTGCCGGAAAAGTAGGGGTCGAGCCGCAGGCCGGTCTTGGCGGTCACGGTTTTTTCATGGCCAGCTTTGCGAAGTTTCTCGCAGAACTTGGCGGTGCGGCGGTCCTGCCAGACGATGGCACGGTAAATGGGTTTCCCGGTTGCGCGTTCCCAGACCAGCGTGGTTTCGCGTTGGTTGGTGATGCCGACCCCCGCGAGGTCGCGTCCCCGGATACCGGCGTTGGCGATTGCCTCGGCGGCGACACCGTTCTGGCTCGACCAGATTTCAGCTGGGTCGTGCTCCACCCAACCGGAGGCCGGGTAATATTGGGTGAATTCCTTTTGCGCCGAGGCAACGGATTCGCCGTCGGCATTGAAGATGATGGCGCGGGAACTCGTCGTTCCCTGATCAAGGGCTAGGAGGTAACGATTGGGCATAGCGAGATGGTGAAGTCGGGGGGGGAAGTGGAAGTTGCAAAATCTAAAATACCACTACATGCTATTTTCGATGAATGCGAACGTAGAATCGGTGGTAGATGACTTGCGATCCTTGCCGGCGGACAAATTTGTTGTCGCGGCTCAAGTCATCCATGCACTGCGCATTGAATCCGATCATGAAATACATCCCGCTTGGCAAGCCGAGCTAGACCGCCGAGGAGAAGATGTTGCCAATGACCAGTCGTTGTTGAGCGAAGCGGAAATGAGTGAAAATATCGCTCGATTGCGCAATGGAGCTTAAGTTCCATCGTGAAGTATGGAGCGATCTTGAGAGTGCTTTCAATTTCTACGAGAAAGCCACACCGGGCTGCGGTTCATATTTTTTGGATCAATATGAGGAAGCCTTGGCGAAAATCGTTCGTGATCCTTCAGTTCATCGCATGTTTTATCATGAAAACCGCAAAGTGAATTTTGCCAAATTTCCCTTTGCGGTTGTTTACATGTTAAAAGACGGGCGAATTGTCGTAAAGGCGGTGGCTGCATTGCGCCGAAAGCCCTATTTTTGGGACGACAGATCAGAACTTTAGCCTTTGCTCCCCAATCAGTCCCGCGAGAGGGCGAAGAGGTAGAGCAAGTTGGCGAGGCTGCTGACGAAGGCGGCGACGTAGGTCATGCCAGCGGCATTGAGCGTTTTTACGACGCCGGGTAACTCGTCTTCGGAGACGATGCCGAGGCCGGCTAATTGCACGCGTGCGCGCTTGCTGGCGTCGAACTCGACCGGCAGCGTGATGAGTTGGAAGATTGTGAGGATCAGGTAAACGATCACGCCGAGCTTGATCAGGCCAAGCATACCAAAGAATAGGCCGCCGATCATGACGAAGGGCAACATCTGCGAAGCAAGCTGCGTGATCGGGATCAGGCTCATGCGCATTTGCAGGGCCTTGTAGCCAACCTTGTGCTGGATCGCGTGACCAGCTTCGTGTGCGGCAACGCCCACTGCGGCGAGGCTGTAACCACGGTAGTTCTCCCGCGAGAGTGCGAGACGCTTGTGGGTTGGGTCGTAGTGGTCGGTCAGGTGGCCGGGTACTTCGACGATTTCCACGTCATTGATGCCCGCATTGCGCATGACGGCGGATGCAGCCTCTGCTCCGGTGATGCGGCTGCGGGTGGGCACTTGCTTCCACTTGTTGTAAGCGCTGGAAACACGGTGTTGGGCCCAGAAGCCCAGGATAATCGTCGGAACGATAAGAACAAGAAATAGTGTCATGGTCGTATTTGGTTAATGTATTTGGTAACCGTATCAGCAAGGGAAGTTCCACCTTGCGATATCGAAACGAAACGATGGATCGCGTTGATTTCAAGTGCCTTCGGTCGAATGTGCGAAAACATGTTCACGAAACCTGTAGCCAGTTTGACGCGGTTGAGTGTCTCAGTGGGACATTTTGTGCTGCTCTAGCGTTGCGCGATGGAGGGACCGCTTTCCTCGATGAATTCGGGGAGGAGCTCCTTCACGGCCTTGCGGACGGCGTCGCGGTCGGTCAGGCGGGAGAGCTCGGTGATGCGTTGCCTCAGTTCGTTGGCTTCGCTTGGGGAGAGGGGTTTCCCGGTCAGGCGGTAAACGCGTGGGTGGCTGGTGGGCGCGTGGATTTCCGCGTCGTAGCGCAGTTCTTCAAATAGTTTTTCGCCGGGGCGCAGCCCGATGATTTTGATTTCGATATCGACGTCGGGTTGAAGGCCGCGCAGTTCGATCATTTGCCGGGCCACGTCGATGACCTTGAGCGGCTGGCCCATGTCGAGCATGAAGATTTCGCCGCCGCTGCCTTGGCTGGCGCTTTGCAGGACGAGCCCCACGGCTTCGGGGATCGACATGAAATAGCGCTCCACGTCGCGGTGGGTGACGGTGACCGGGCCTCCGGCGGCGATTTGGCGCTCAAAGGTCGGCACCACACTGCCCGATGAGCTGATTACGTTGCCAAAGCGCACGGCGATGAACTCCGTGGTCGAGCCATTGCCGGAACGCGCCTGAATGAGTTGCTCAGCGAAGCGCTTGGAGGCACCCATCAGGCTGGTTGGGTTGATGGCTTTATCCGAAGAAATGAAGACCATCCGTTCGACGCCAAACTCTTCCGCCAGCTCGGCGAGTTGGTCAGTGGCAAGGGTGTTGGTCAAGAGACCTTCGGCGGGGAAGGACTCAACCATGGGCACGTGCTTGAGGGCGGCGGAGTGGAAGATTAAATCCGGGCGTTCGCGGTCGATTACGGCGGCAAGCGGACCCCGGTCGCGGACGTTGACCAGTACCGGGTGCACGCGGTCGCCGAAGGGCAGGGCTTTTAACTCCTGCTCGATGGCAAAAAGCGATGGCTCGGAGGAATCCAGCAGGAGCAGTTTACTGGGGCCGTAGACCAGGATTTGGCGGCACAATTCGCTGCCGATGCTGCCGCCGGCCCCCGTTACCAAAATGCTTTTGCCGGACAGCAAGTGGTTGATCTTGGGGAGGTTGGTGTCGAGTGCGGCACGCCCGAGTATATCATCGAGACTGACTGGGCGGATGGCACTCATTTGCAAAATGCCGTAAAACATTTCCTGGGCAGTGGGGACTATTTGCACGGGCACGCGCAATCGTCGCGCAGCCTGGATGAGTTCGCGGAGCTGCTCGGTGTCGAGCTCGGGATCGGTCACAACGATGCGGTCCGGGTCGAAACGGCGGGCAATGAATTCGACTGCCGAAATTTTTCCGCCGATTGGAACGCCGTGCCACAGGCCACTAGCACCTCGGCCCCCGTTGGTTGTTACTAGACCCACGACGCGTGCGGAGAGGCCGGGTTGCTCACGGCAAAGCTTGATGAGCTGGTAGGCGAGGTAGCCTTCGCCCACCACGACAATGCGCTGTGCACGCACTGGAAGTTCGGACAATTTGCCCGTGATGATTGTGCGTAATTGCCCGGAAACGGAGCCGATCGCGAGCAACCCCATGGTCAGCAAAATGGCGTTGATGACAATGACCGAGCGCGGTGGCGTTTCGTTTCCGGAGAAGATAAACCAAGTGTAGGCAAGGAATGCGGTAATCAGGCCGACGCAGGTTAGAATGCGCATCAGGTCCATGAAGCGCAGTCGTGCCACGAGTGGTGTGAACAGGCCGAAGGAGTAAAAAATAATCAGCTCGAAAGGGAGGATCCAGCTCATGGTTTCCCACATGCGCAGTTGCCAATTGGTTGGCTCGATGGGCAACTGGAACTCGAAGCGGAGCTGGTAGGCGAGGTAGAGCGACCCAAACGCGACAAAAATCAGGGATGCCCAATGCGCGATCCAGGTGCGTCGGACTCCTTCCTCAAGTCTGGGGCTTAGATTCATTCGTTGTGTAATACCCGTGACTGGTTAGGGCATGGCTGAGGGCATCAGAATGCTTTATCATTTAGGCTATGTGTGCCAAGGCCAAGCGTATATTCCACGGCCTCATGCCCAGCTTTGCAGTACCGATTCGATGACGCGGTCTTGTTGCTCTTCACTCATCCCACTGCCGCTGGGTAGGCAGACGCCACGTTCGGCCAGGCGGTCGGCCACGCCGTTATTAGCGTATTCGCAGTTGGTGTAGAGTGGTTGACGGTGCATGGGACGCCAGACGGGGCGCGCTTCGATGTTTTCCGCCTCCAGGGCCGCGATAAGCTTATCGGCAGTTGTGGGGGCGTCTGCACCGAGTTCCACCACGGTGAGCCAGCGCACGTTTTGGCCCCAGGGGGCTTCGGGCATGAAGGTCAGCCCGGGTAGTTCGCCGAGTGCCTTCTGGTAGCGTTCGAAAATGGCTCGTCGGCGGGCGATCATGCCTCCGGTTCGGCGTAGTTGCGCCAGGCCCATTCCCGCGAGTAAGTTGCTCAGGCGGTAGTTATAGCCCATCTCGCGGTGCAGGTAGCCTCGGTCGGGCTCCCGCGCCTGGGTGGCAAGGTGTCGCACCCGGGTGGCGAGAGCTTCGTCATCCGTAACAAGTGCCCCGCCACCGGAAGTCGTGGCGAGCTTGTTGCCGTTGAAGGAAAACGCTGCAGCCCAGCCAAAGGAGCCCGAATATCGGTTTCCGCAGGTGGCCCCCAGGGATTCCGAGGCATCTTCGATCAGGGTGACGCCGAATTCGCCGGCAATGGCCGTGATGGACTCCCAGTCCGCGCATTGGCCATAGATGTCGACCACTTCGATGGCTTTGGGCAGGGTTCCCCGGGCGTCGTCTTTTTGTAGCTGAGCGCGCAGGAGCTCGGGATCGAGGCACCAACTGGCCTTGTCGCAATCGATGAAGACGGGCTCGGCCCCGCAGTAGCGAATGGCGTTGGCGGAGGCCACAAAGGTGAGGGTGGAGCAATACACGCGGTCTCCCGGGCCCACGCCGGATTCGCGTAAGGCGAGGTGCAGGGCTGCCGTACCGGAGGACAATGCCACGGCATGCTGCACGCCACACATATCCGCAAGGCTGCGCTCAAACTGATGCAGGTGGGGACCGACGGGTGCGATCCAGCCAGAGTCGAACGCCTCAAGTAAGGCCTTGCGCTCCTCTTCGCCGACATCGGGTGGCGACAGGTATATGCGGGGTTGTGTCATTTCGCAGTTCCCTTGGAACGGAATCAGCGAACGGGCGTCAACATTTCCTTTCGGCACCACGCACTCGCTGACGGCCTGCAAGGATTTGACTTACGCCTATTTATCCACCAATACTTCCAGTCTGTGAAAAAAATTCTTTTCATTTTCGGAGCCTTTATCGCGGTCGCTTGTCTTGCTGCGCTGGGCTACACCCAAATTGTTTATTAGCCTGCCAAAACGTTGGATTGCGGGCTCGAAGATAAAATCCTTGCCGAAAATGAATGCTGGGAAGTTGAGGACCAACCGCTGGCCGCAACGGAAGGGATGCAGGAACACGTTGAAGGCATCCTGAACTTTTCGGAGTTCACTTACCGCACCTACAGGCGGGGTGATACTGAGATCAGCGTTTATGTCGCCTATTGGGAGCCACGGAAGATGCCAGTGCGTCAAGTGCAGTCGCACACGCCCGACATCTGCTGGGTGCGCAATGGCTGGAACATGCTGGATAAAGAATATAGCGTAGAATACGAGGTGGATGGGCAACCACTTTTCCCGGCGGAAATTCGTTCACTGGACAACTCAACCGGCCACACTGAGTATGTCGCCTATTGGCATGTGCTGGGGGACCAGATTTATGTGAACCGCACCAAGCCTGGACAGTGGGACCGTTGGGATCCCTTTAAGACCTTGATGAAGTTTGGCCTGCACCAGCAAAAGGAGCAGTTCTTTGTGCGCATCAACAGCAACCGGCCTATCAATGAAATTTGGGGCCTGCCCATTATGCAGGAGATCATGCGTGACCTTGCGGAATTAACGCTCATCCCGCCTGCTGATCAAGCGGCCCAAAGCTAATTTGCCGCCCTGCGCTTTCACCGAGCTCCATCGGTCAACCTGTCGGCGACTCGAGTTGCCCGCAAATTCCTCTCATGAAATCTGACGCCAAAATTTACGTTGCCGGACACCGCGGTATGGTTGGTGCGGCTACAGTCCGTGCTCTCCAGGCCAGCGGCTACCAAAATTTGCTAACGCGCACCCGGGCAGAGCTTAATCTTTGTGACAGTGCGGCGGTGGACGCCTTTCTGGCCGCAGAAAAGCCCGACGCAATCGTCGTTGCTGCCGCCCGTGTTGGGGGCATCCATGCCAACAATACTTACCCGGCGGAGTTCATTCACGAGAACCTTGCCTCGGCGTTGAACTGCATTCACGGCGCGTATCGTCATGGCGTCACGCGCCTGCTGTTTCTGGGCAGTTCCTGCATTTATCCGAAGCTTGCGGAGCAGCCGATGCGCGAAGACGCGCTGCTGACCGGTGCGCTGGAGCCAACCAACGAGCCTTACGCCATTGCGAAAATTGCCGGGCTCAAGCTCTGCGAATATTATCGCAAGCAATATGGGGTGACCTACCACTCGGCGATGCCGACCAATCTTTACGGTCCGCGAGACAACTACCATGGCGAGAATTCTCACGTGCTGCCCGCGCTCTTACGCCGTTTCCACGAGGCCAAGGAATCGGGTGCGGCCGATGTCACCCTGTGGGGAACGGGTTCGCCAATGCGTGAATTCCTCCACGTGGACGACCTCGCGGCGGCCCTGGTTTACCTGCTTGAGCTCGAAGAACCGCCGGACTTGGTCAACGTCGGTTACGGGTCGGATGTCACCATCAAGGAACTCGCGGAAGTGATCCGCGATACGGTTGGTTTCCCGGGTGAGTTGAAGTGGGACACGACGCGGCCGGATGGCACACCTCGTAAGCTGATGGACTCCTC
>JBNNDZ010000053.1:0-3402 GCA_050285865.1 Puniceicoccales bacterium | reverse complement strand
TTTCCGTCCGTATACTCCCGGAGTAGAAGAGCCATCGCTAAAAACTGGCCGAAGCCGTAATTCCAGTAACCGAGCCCTTCGTGGCAAAATCCGTCCTTGGCGAAGCCGGGCAGGTATTTCTCGCGCATGGCGTGCTCTGCGGAGGCAAGGATCAGCGCCTTCTGTTCGCGTAGGTTGGGCAGGGCAAGCGCTGCGCCGACCACGCCGGCATGGCAGACGGAATTCCAGTTATGGTCTGCATCGGCCCACCAGGCGTTGGACCACTTGCCGTGACGGAGGTCGTCAATATACGGTGCCATGCTCCGCTGATAAACGGTCGCCTGGATCTCTTGGATCAGCTCTGGCGGCAGGCGGTCTTCAAACCACACGGCAATGATTGCCAGATTGTTGCCTGCTACCGAAGAAGCCAAATCGATGAGGTTCCGTTGCCCCTTAAGGCAGCGTAAATCCTTGTCGTGCGCTGGCGCCACCCAAGTGGGCATAGCCAACCATTTGCGTATTTCGGCCTCAAGCAAGTCCAGGTCATTGTGGTCGTTGTGAACGCATTCTGCGACGGTCAACGCAAGTAACATCTGCGACTTGCGCACGAGGAAAAGCTCGTAAGCGGCGCGGTTGCCCGTGCGTGAGAACTCCCGGTAGAGCACTTCGTCAAACGCGAGGTCCACAGCGTCCTCGTGCGAGTCCGCGATCTGGAGAATTTTTTGCACAGACTGCGCCTTGAGCGCGCACTTCCAGAACTCGCGGTCGTCGATTGCGTGGCCCACGGCGAACGGCGTATCGGTCGTCAGCCCGTAGTAGAACTGAACCCGCTGCGCGTCGACGCCGCTTTTACGGGCAATGGCGAGCGCTTCGTCGAGGCTGAGCTCGGGCAGCGGCTCAATGGTGGTGTCGGACGCCGCGCTGGGTTTTGCTTCGTTTGAGATCATTTCTGCGAATGCAGGGCCCGCCAGTGCGACATGGAACGATAGCGCGGCCAGCAAGCGCTTGGAATAAGGTGCCAGGCGCACAAGGAAAATTCGGTTAAAGGTAAATGACGCGGATTAGCGGCACCTGCGGCGCAGCGCGACGCCTAGGGCGAGGCAGCCGAGACCGAAGCTCAGCGCGGTGGTCGAGGACTCGGGGATCAGGCTGATCGAACCGCCGCCGTCGATGAGGTTCGCTGCAAGCGCGCCATCGAAGTTGACGAGGTCCGTATAGCTGAGCGGCGTGTTCGTTGGCAGGCCACTGAGGTCCAACCCATCGCGTTCAAACGCGCCTACGCTGATGGCCTGCGAAAGGTTCAGCACACCGGTCGAGGCGAGTGATATCGTGGAGTCTGCGGCTGTAAACCCGTAGCCGAAGCTAAGCGTATTACTGCCCAGGATGCGGAAGGCACCATCGAAAGTGCTGGCCGCGTTGTTGATCAAAACGCCGTTGCCGGCACCGCCGCTGGAGACGGTCAGCCGGCTGCTCCCGGCGAGCGTTGCGTCGATCTGAAAGACGACGTTGTCGTTGCTGGAGGCGAAGCGGATCGTGGAGTCGCTGGCTACTGTCATGTCACCACTAATCTGGATCGTCGTGCCGTCGTTGAGGCCGGTTGTCAAGTTGCCGCCGTCGAGAATGATGCTGCCACCCCAATGGCGGAGCGCGCCACTGCCGCGGCTTTGCAGGTCCGAGCCGCTGGCGACCGTCAAGCTGTCGCCGCCGAATTCAAACGGCGTGGCGTCGGTGTTGCCAAAGACGACGAGCTGAAAGCCATTCGTGTTATAAGTGTTGCCGGTGGTCGGCGCGGAGCCGCCCCACAGGACGGCGTCGTTCCAGTTGTTGGAACTGGTAGCCGCTTGGGTCTGGTTGATCTCAACGGCGGACGCCAACGCGGGAAGGCTGACGGCAAGAAGGACGAGCGGGAGTGTGATTTTCATGATTGATTTGAGTTGAGGTAAAAAGTTATTCGACCGGTTCGAGGTCCACGTGACCGTCGAAGTAAAGAGTCACGCGACCGTCCGGGTGCACCGGCTCGGCGGGCAAGGCACCATACCAACCGGCACCACTAAATTCCGTCAGCTCTTGATCTACGTCCTGCATGGCCCAGAGCTCGGACAAGTTGTTGTCGTTGAGCATTTTATAGAGGTTTTGTGATTTGTTAACGACTTCCCCGGACGAACGGATGTAGCCCCACGGGTTCAGGTTGCGATCCTGGATGCGCACCTTGCCGTTGAGCACGTATACCGGGCTGCTATCGCCCTGGCGGTTGCTCTCGTTAGCCGGGTTGGAGAGGACTTCGATGCGCTGCGTGACCGTAGTCGGCTCCGGGGCATCCAGGTAGCGCCATAAATGGTAGCCCATCGACTTTGGGTCGTTGCTCCGGTATTCCGGGCCCTGACCAGTGTTCATCGGACCGGGGAGCACGCTGTTGTGGTCCTGAGTATACAATTGAATCGCCATGCCCACCTGGCGAACATTACTCATCGCCGTGGCTTGTTGAGACTTCTGGCGCATATGACCAGTGACCGGGATCAGGATGCCCGCCAGCACGAGGATCATGCTGATCGTTACCAAAAGTTCGGTTAACGTAAAGCCGCGGCACCTACTGGAGTATTTCATAGTCTGGGTAACGTTGAGGGGTGTTTTGATTACTCGATCACCCTAGAGGCGGATTTAGCTTGTCGGCAATATCGCAGTAGGTTTACAACAAAACCAACTTGAGGACGACCATCAGAGATATCGCGGAGGCGGTCGGTCTTTCGGCGACCGCCGTTTCGCTCGCGCTCCGTAACAGTCCCAAGGTGTCCGCTGCCACCCGCGAGCGCGTCGCCGCTCTGGCAGTGGAAATGGGCTACCAGCCTGACCCGTCGCTGCTGGCCTTGAACAAATACCGGCACCAGCGCGCAGAGTCGTCCGGCATCTCGACACTGGCTTGGGTCAACGCCTGGCCCAACCGAGCGCGGATGTATCAGAATCCCAATTACAGCGACTATTGGCGCGGTGCCGAGGCGCAGGCACAGAAGCTTGGCTATCGATTGGAGGAATTCTGGGTCGACGGCGCGGACATGACCTGGACCCGCGCCTGTGACATCCTGCGCAACCGGGGCATCAAAGGCGTGATCCTGCCGCCTGTTGCCGAGCATGGTGCCACGCTTGAGGCCGACTGGTCGGGCCTGAGCGTAATTGCCATCGGTAACAGTGTGCTCAGCCCGCTCTTTAACTGCGTGCGTAGCGGCCAGACGGAGGCCGCGCGACTAGGTATGTTCAAGCTCGTCGAGCGCGGCTTCCGCAAAATCGGCTTTTACTTCCAGCGACCAGGCAACTACCGCACAGATTACCGCTTCATGGCGGGTTATCTGGTGGAGGCTTACCGCTTTGGCCTGCGCAAACGTGTGCCGCCGCTGATCTGCGACAGCTTTGCGGAAGAGTTTCACCAGG
>JBNNDZ010000052.1:0-9976 GCA_050285865.1 Puniceicoccales bacterium | reverse complement strand
CCTTCCTTGACGGAGTTGCCTTCGAGGCGAACGACGAGCGGCACCGGAATGTCGACATTCTTGGCTGCCTCGATGATGCCGTCGGCAATGGTCTTGCAGCTCATGATGCCGCCGAAGATGTTTACCAGGATGCCCTTCACGTTGGAGTCACTGAGGATGATCTTGAAAGCTTCGGTGACCTGATCGGCGTTTGCACCACCGCCGACGTCGAGGAAGTTGGCTGGGCTGCCGCCGAAGTGCTTGATGATGTCCATCGTAGCCATGGCCAGGCCTGCGCCATTAACGAGGCACGCGATGTTGCCATCGAGCGCGATGTAGCTGAGGCCTGCGTCCGAGGCGCGGACTTCCTTGGGGTCTTCTTCACCCAAGTCACGCATGGCGACGACGTCAGCCTGGCGGAAAAGGGCATTGCTGTCAAAATTGACCTTGGCGTCGAGTGCAAGGATATCGCCCGCAGGCGTGGTGATGAGTGGGTTGATTTCCACCATCGAGCAGTCCTTGTCCCAGAACATCTTGTAGAGACCGGTCAGGAGCTTATCGAGTTGCTTGAGCTGTTCCTTCTCGCTGAAACCGAGGCCAAACGCGATCTTGCGCTTGTGGTAGGGCATGATTCCGGTTGCCGGATCGATCAGCACGTTGATGATCTTCTCAGGCGTTTCCTCGGCGACCTTTTCAATGTCTACGCCGCCTTCAGTAGAGGCGATGATGACCGGTTTGCTGGTCGCGCGGTCGAGCAAAATGGCGAGGTAATATTCCTTGGCGATGTCGCTGGCTTCCGTGAAATAGACGGTCTTAACCTCGCGGCCTTCCGGGCCGGTCTGGTGGGTTACCAGCGTGTTGCCGAGCATGCTTTTGGCTGCGGCCAAAGCCTCTGCGCGGGGAAGCACTTTGACGCCACCCTTGTAACCATCGGTGAAGGTTCCCTTGCCGCGACCACCGGCGTGAATCTGAGATTTGACGACGACCGTGTCGCCGTTAACCGCGTTGAGTGCTGCTTCGAACTCGGCTTCGCTTTGTGCCGCCTGACCGGCGGGGACTGCAATGCCGAACTCTTTGAAAAGTTCCTTCGCTTGGTATTCGTGAATATTCATGTCGCCTACTGGTGAGGAATGCGTCGAAAAGTGTCCTTGATCCCTTGCGCTTGGCAATGATTAATTGCGCCTATTGATGACGAATTTTCATCATTAAACGCTTATTTTTTGCGAGAATATGCAAAAAATGTCGGGCATTGGGAATTATGCATATCGGGCATTACTGATTCAGCGCTGCTCGCTGTAATTCAGTAATCTCGCCGATCCCTTTTTTGGCGAGCTTGAGGAGGCCGTCGAGTTGGGTTTGGGTAAAGGTAGCTTCTTCGCCGGTACCTTGGACTTCAACAAATTCGTCTTCACTGGTCATGACGACGTTGAAATCGACGTCGGCATCGCGGTCCTCGACGTAGGGCAGATCGAGCACTTCAAGCTCCTGCCAGATGCCAACGCTGACAGCAGCGACAGATTTCTCCATCGGATCTTCGGCCAGGACGCCGTCAGCCAACAGGCGTTGGATAGCCATCTTGGCAGCCACGGAGGCACCCGTAATTGAGGCTGTGCGCGTGCCGCCATCAGCTTGGAGGACATCGCAGTCGATCCATAGCGTCATGCCGGGCATCTTTTGGAGATCGAGCGCTGCACGCATCGAACGGCCGATCAGGCGTTGAATTTCTACCGTGCGTCCGTCGAGCCGTCCTTTGGAGATGTCGCGGGGCTTACGGTCGAGCGTGGAGTAGGGGAGCATGGAATACTCCGCCGTGATCCAACCTCCGGTGACGCCTTGGGAGGACATCCAACCGGGGACTCGCTTTTCAATTGTGGCCGCGCAAATAACGCGGGTATTGCCAAAACTGACAAGCACGGACCCGGTTGCATGTGGCGCAATGCCGGGCTCGAAGGAAATGGGGCGGAGTTGGTCAACCGCGCGGCCGTCTAGACGAAGCATAAGGGGAGGAAAAAGATTAAAGATTAAAAATTAAGTGCATGCGCAGTGTCAGGAAAATGCCAACAGGCTATAGCACATCCTTCACTACGATGTCAGCACTCAAGGCCTGTCTATCTTTTAATCTTATTCCTTTATTTTTAAATCTTAATACGGCACCCCGAGGGCGAAGATCAGCTGTTGCTCACGCTTGTAACCACCGGTTCCGACAGTATTGTCGAAGGTGAGTTGGTAGGTGATTGATGCGTCGATCCAGTCAGCCAGCTTGCTGATGAGTGCGGCGCTGGCCATGTATTGATACTGGCTGGTGTCGGCAGGTGCGATGCTCGCAGAGGCGTTTTGTTCGAAGCGAACGATCTCGCTGAACTGGTAGGTGAAATCTTCCTTTATGGTGGCGAGGTTATACCATTTTTGCGACACGCCTAGGGCATCCTTGTATTGCAAGGTATAGGCGGGGATGACATTAAGCTTCATGTCGTCCTCGTTAATGATGCGGAAACCAATACCAAGATCGAGGTTCACTTCGTGGCGGATGTCCTTTACCTGGTTACGGAGGTAACCAAGATCGGAGTTGAGGAACATCCACTCGTTAATGTCGAAGTCGTAACCGATGTTTGCACCATACTTGTCGAGGTTTTTGGTCTCGATGCCATTGGCGTCCGTTTGCTTGTTATACTGGTAGAACAAGTTGAAGGAATAGTGGTGGGGTGCGGAGCTCTTCTTGCCGTTGAAGCCGAAGTTGATTGCCATCGATTCAGAATCCGTTTCGATGAAGGTCAGGCCAAAGCTCAGCTTGCCGGTCCAGCCCTGAGGCTTGTTGCGCTGTATCCAGTCTTCGGCGTTGTTGAGGGACTTGGTGACGGCGTCGATGTCTTCCTGATTCTCTTTGGCTTCAGCGGCGGAATCGGGCTCATCCTCGGCGGTGGTGTCTTCTGAGGCAGCACCGCTGGCCAGGATCTGGTTGGCTTCGGCGGCGGCGTCTTCGACTGTAGGGCCATCACCCATGACAACGTTTGCCTTGGATTCGGACACGGTAATCGTGCCAAGCAGCGGAGAGTCGAAGGTGATGAAGCCGTCTTGCTGGCTGACAAATGTGCCACTGAGTTTGTCGCCGTTTTCGAGCACAAGCGTGTCGGTAGCACGGGCAATCAGGCCGGAAAGAGCGAGAGCAATAATCAGGAGTTTTCGAAGCATAACTGAGGTGAACCGTGGGAAGGTATCGCGCGATGACAACGTTTTTTTACCGGATTCTATTTTCACAGTTATGCGTCGTAGGGTTGACGACAGGGAAGACCGACTCATTATTCACTTTTCCTGTAATTCTGATTCTCAATTTCGGAAACTATTATGGCAGATACAAGCAGCTACGATTTAGTGGTAATTGGCGGCGGCCCGGCTGGATATGCGGGCGCCATTCGCGCAGGCCAGCTCGGCAAGAAAGTCGCCTGTATAGAGATGGAGCGTGCCGGTGGCACCTGTTTGAACTGGGGCTGTATCCCGTCAAAGGCATTGCTCAAGAGTGCTGAGCTTTACCAGAAAATGCTGCACGCCGAAGATTTTGGTTTCTCCGTGAAGGGAATCGAGGTGGACTTTCCCAAGGTGGTTGAGCGTTCGCGCAGCGTGGCCGACCAGATGGCCAAGGGCATTGAATTTCTGTTCAAAAAGAACAAGGTCGATTACATCGTTGGCCAGGCGCAAATCAATGTGCCCGGTATGGTTGAGATCATTTCAGGGGACAAGAAGGGCGAGTTCATCTCGGCCAAGAATATCCTCATCGCAACGGGTTGCCGTGCTCGCATGCTGCCCGGCCTGAAGAAGGACGGCAAGCAGGTGATGACGGCGCGTGAGATTCTTGACCGCCGCGATGTTCCCGAAAGCTGCGTCGTGCTCGGTGCCGGTGCCATCGGCATGGAGTTCGCCTATTTCCTTAACTCGTTCGGCTGTAAGGTAACTGTCCTCGAAATGATGGACCGCGTGCTCCCGGTCGAAGACAACGACGTTTCGACCTTTGTTGAGAAGTCCTTCAAGAAGCAGGGTGTCACGGTGATGACCAGCACCAAGGCCGAGAACATCGAAGTGAAGGACGGCAAGGTAACCCTCGATGCGATCAAGGGCGAGAAGACCGAAAAGCTTGAAGCGGAGTCCATCCTCGTCGCAATCGGGGTGCAAGCTAATACCGACGGTCTGCTTTCCAATCGCGTGAAGCTCGAGATGAACCGCAACTACGTGAAGGTAGACGACCACTACCGCACTAGCGTGAAGGGCATCTATGCAGCAGGCGATATCATTGGACCGCCCTGGTTGGCACACGTGGCAACTTATGAGGCGGTACAGGCTGTCAATGGCATCTTCGGTCACGGTGAGCCGCGTCCTTACGAGCGTTTCCCCGGGTGCACCTATTGCCAGCCGCAGGTGGCCAGCATTGGCCTGACCGAGCGCGACGTGAAGGAAAAGGGCATCGACTACAAGGTCGGCAAATTCCCCTTCACCGCATCGGGCAAGGCAGTTGCCGCTAAGGAATCCGACGGCTTTGTAAAGTTGATCGTATCCGAGCCAGACGGCGAAATCCTCGGTGCGCACATCACGGGTGCTGAAGCCACGGAACTCATCGCAGAGTACGCGCTCGGCATGGAATTGGAGGCGACCTGGGAAGAAATCCACGGCACGATCCACGCCCACCCAACGCTTTCCGAAGCGTTGATGGAAGCCGCCGCCGCTACGCACAACGAGGCGATTCATATTTAAGGTTCAAAATTAAAGTGAGCAAATTAAAGGTGGGTTACGCGGTGCTTGCTGCGGTGACCCACCTTTAATCTTTAATCTGCTTACTTTAACCTATCACCACTATGCGTCTCATCGTTATTCGCCACGGGGAAACGGAATGGAACGTCCAGCACCGTTACCAGGGGCAACAGGATTCACCGCTGACCGCCAAAGGCCGCGAACAGGCTGAGGCGGTGGCCGAACGCCTGGCTGGCTTTAGCTTCGACCGGATCGTTTCCAGTGATCTGGGCCGCGCCGTCGATACGGCCAAGGCTATTGCGCGGCAGCATCCTGGTGTTACGTGGGATAAAGACGTGGGACTTCGTGAGCGCAACTTTGGGGTTCTCGCTGGATTTACCCGGGCTGAAGCGGCGAAGAAATTTCCAGTGGAAGAGGAAGGCTACCTGCATGGCGGCGTCGATTACCGGATTCCTCAAGGTGAGAGCTTGCGCGATGTGTATTTGCGTGCCGGTGAAACGTTTGATCGTCTGGCTGAAACCCACGCGGGCAAAACGGTTTGTGTCGTGACCCATGGGGGCTTGTTGGGCATGTTTTTGCGTCACGCACTGGGTATTCCGCCGGAGGGGCCGCGCGCATATAAGTTTGTAAATGCCGCCTTCAACGAGTTTGCACACGAGGATAGACGCTGGCTGCTCTACACTTGGGGAGATGTCACACACCTGTCCAAAATCGGAGCAATAGACGATATTTGAGCATCTACCGATTGCCGAATACCGCTTGACAGCACGTGGTGTGCAGGCATTGTTTTTCCGCTTATGGCCGATATTGATGACAAGTGGCCGGAGAACGTTCCGGGCAAGTTTTACGTGGATGAACAGTGCATCGACTGCGACCTTTGTCGCGAGACCGCGCCGGACTTTTTCTCGCGCAGTGACGATGGCGGATATTCGTTCGTGCACAAACAACCTGAGTCGCAGGACGACATCGACTTGTGCATGGAAGCACTGGAAGGTTGCCCCGTTGAAGCCATTGACGACGACGGCAACGACTAGTCGTTTTAGCCCAATATTTTGCTAATGCATGCCCCTTAGGTATTTAAGGGGCATTTTTGTTGCCTTGGCATCAAATTTGCAGTGATATCATATCATGGCTAAATACACCCGAGTTAACGTTCGACGTGTCCGCAAGGCACGTGTCGGGCGAACACCGATGTTCATCACCGGGGGCCTGTTTATACTCGGGATTGGTTGGGCCCTGAGCCGTCATTTTATCCTACACGCTGGTTGAGCCGAAAATTGCCTGCATAGTTTGCACTGGGCGGTGGATTCGTAAATAATGACACTGTGCCCAACACTACATCGACTACTCTCGTCTGGTTTCGCCGCGATTTGCGCATCAGCGATAACGCCGCGCTGAAGGCCGCCATTGAGCGCGGCGCACCGATCGTTCCGGTTTATATTTTCGATGAAGCCGGGGAGGGCGAATGGGCACCGGGTGGCGCGTCAAAGTGGTGGCTGCACCATGCCCTCAAGGATCTAGCCGAGACGCTTGAGGCATCCAATTTTCGGCTCGTTTTACGACAAGGTAAGTCGCAGGCGGAACTCGCAAAGTTAATCGATGAAACCGGCGCGGATGCAGTTTATTGGAATCGCCGTTACGAACCCGCAATCATTGAGCGCGATAAGCGGATCAAGGATGACTTGAGCAGCAACGACATTGAAGCGCGTAGTTTTAATAGTTCACTCGCCTTTGAGCCGTGGGAGGTGAAGAACAAAACCGGTGCCCCCTACAAGGTCTTTACGCCGTTTTGGAAAGAGCTCCAGCGCCGGGATTTTGCACCGCCGGTTGAGGTAGACCTCAACAAGGGGGAGCCATGCAAATCTTGGCCGGAGTCGCTTGATCTCGATGCGCTCCAACTGCTGCCGGATATCAGCTGGGACTCCGGTTTTTATGAGGCGTGGACGCCCACGATCGCTGCGGCGAAGCAGCGTTTGGGCAAGTTTGCGGCTAATGGCGGCGGTGGGTATGCCAGTGATCGTGATCGCCCGGACCTCGACGCGACTTCACGCTTGTCGCCGTATCTGCATTTTGGGCAAGTTGGTCCGCGCGAGGTTTTTCACGCGTTCAAGGAACATGGTGTTGATAAGCAAAAAAGTGCCCGCGTTTTCCTGTCGGAAATTGCTTGGCGAGAGTTCTCCTACCACCTGATTTACCATTTTCCGCACACGCCGAAAGATCCGTTGCGCAAAGAGTTTGAGCATTTCCCGTGGGAGATGAATGAGGCATTTCTTCGGGCATGGCAAAAGGGGCAGACCGGCTACCCGATCGTTGATGCCGGTATGCGCCAGCTTTGGGCGACCGGGTGGATGCACAACCGCGTGCGCATGGTCGTGGCCTCACTGTTGGTGAAGCACCTCCAGCTTCCCTGGCAGGAGGGCGCGCGTTGGTTCTGGGATACCCTCGTCGATGCCGACCTTGCGAACAACACGCAGGGTTGGCAATGGAGTGCAGGTTGCGGTGCCGACGCCGCGCCATACTTCCGTGTTTTTAACCCGATTTTACAGGGGAAGAAATTTGATCCCGAAGGCAGCTACGTTCGCGAGTGGGTGCCTGAGTTGCGCAAGCTCCCGGACAGTGTCATCCACGCCCCTTGGGAAGCCGATGCGAGCACTTTGCGCGCAGCTGGAGTGGAACTGGGTGACGATTATCCGCACCCGATCATCGACCACCAAAAAGGCCGTAACCGTGCGTTGCAGGCTTACGAAAAACTCAAGGCCCTGCGCTCGGATTAATCCCTAAACCCACCGATTTGTGAGCAAGATTCGTAACCTCGTTTTGGTATTGGGTGATCAGCTCAATGCTGATGCCTCAGCATTGGACGATTTTGACGATGCCCGTGATGCGATCTGGATGGCCGAGGTTACCGATGAGTCAACGCATGTATGGACGGTGAAGCCGCGCATCATTCTATTTCTTGCAGCGATGAGGCATTTTCGAGAGGAGCGCCGGAGCGAGGGGAAGCAAGTCGTGTATACCGAGCTCAAAAAGAATTCACACCAGGGCTCACTCGTCGAACAATTGCAACGTGACCTGAAGGAGCTCAGTCCAAGTAAGGTTATCGTGACGCGACCTGGTGAATGGCGGGTCTTGAATGATCTTCAGCAGGTTGTCGGAGAATCAGGCATCGAGTTTGAGCTGCGTGAGGATCGGCATTTTTTGAGTTCTCCGGAGGATTTTAAGGAGCATGCGAAGGGACGTAAGCAGCTGCGGATGGAATTTTTCTACCGTGAGATGCGGAAGCTTCACGGAGTACTGCTAGCAAAATCCGGTAAGCCCGAAGGCGGCGACTGGAACTATGATTCAGATAATCGGGAAAGCTTCAGTAAAAACGGACCATCCGACTTGCCGGAGCCTGTTGTTTGCCATGCGGACAGCATTACCAAGGAAGTCATTGAGCTGGTGAATTCGCGGTTTGGTGATCATCCTGGAAGTTCGGAGGACTTCCGCTGGCCGGTGACGCGGCGGCAGGCGATGACGGTACTTGATGACTTTATAAAGCATCGCTTGCCGAAGTTCGGGACGTATCAAGATGCAATGTGGACGGGGGAACCGTTCCTTTACCATTCCCTGATCGCGTCCAGCCTGAACCTGAAACTCATCAATCCCCGCGAGGTAATTGAGCGTGCGGAAAAAGCGTATCGTGCGGGGGAAGCGCCGTTGGCTGCGGCAGAGGGGTTTATCCGGCAGATACTCGGATGGCGCGAATACGTCCGCGGAGTGTATTGGATGTTTATGCCTGATTACCTTGAGCGCAATGAACTTGAGGCGGACCAGGATTTACCGGCGTTCTACTGGACAAGCAAAACCGGCATGCGTTGTATGAGCGAGTCCATCGAGCAGACGCTGCGATATGGGTATGCGCATCATATCCAGCGACTTATGGTTACCGGGCTTTATGCGCTGTTACTGGGGGTGCGTCCACAGCGCGTTCACGAATGGTATCTCGCAGTTTATGTGGATGCCGTCGAATGGGTAGAGTTGCCCAACACGTTGGGGATGTAGCAGTACGGCGATGGCGGTGTAATGGCATCTAAGCCGTATGTGGCCACCGGTAAATACATCCAGCGCATGAGCAACTATTGCGCAAATTGCCGTTATGATCCGAAACAAGCGACAGGTGAGCGAGCGTGCCCGTTTACGACGCTGTATTGGGATTTTCTCGCCCGCCATCAGAAACGTTTGCAGCATAACCAGCGGATGAGTCTTCAATTGCGTAACGTTGAGCGTAAAAGCAAGGCAGAGTTGGATGCCATTCGCGAGCAGGCGGACTTCATCCGGGCCAATCCCGCGATGTCCATGACTGAAGAAACGATGCAGGAGGAGCTTTCATTATGAAAATTGCCATTACAGGGGCTACGGGTCTGGTCGGAACTGAGCTTTCGAAGCAGTTGCAAACAAGGGGCGACGAGGTTGTTCCGATCTCACGGTCGGTGGTCCCGGGAGGTGTCCAGTGGGACGTTGAAAAGGGCGAGCTCGATCACGCTGCACTTCGGGGCGTTGATGCGGTCGTTCACCTGGCAGGAGCGGGCGTCGCGGATGGTCGTTGGACGGATGAGCGCAAGCGTATCATTCGGGATAGCCGAGTGAAAAGTGCTGCGTTGCTCCAGTCGGCGATTGGTAAAATGGATTCGCGTCCATCGGTTTTTGTCTCTGCGTCTGGTGTGGGGTTTTACGGGCCCGAGCATGACGCGCCGGTTGATGAAACGGCACCATTGGGAAAAGGTTTCCTGGCGGATGTATGCCGTGAATGGGAGGCCGCGGCGCACCAGTTTGAGTCGCTTGGCTTACGGGTCGCGGTTGCGCGTTTTGGGGTGGTACTGTCGCCTCGGGGCGGGGCGCTGGCCAAGATGCTGCCTCCATTTAAGCTTGGCTTGGGTGGCCCGGTGGGATCCGGGAAGCAGCGCCTGGGCTGGGTTGCACTCGACGATGCGGTGGCGGCGTTGATTTTTCTCATCGATCAAGCCGAGGCCCGGGGTGCATTTAACATTACCGCACCGGAGATCGTGACGAATGCCGAGTTCGCCAATGCCTTGGGCAAAGCGTTGGGCAAACCAACGAAACTACCAGCGCCGAAATTTGCCCTCAAGCTTGCCTTTGGAGAGATGGCGGAGGAGACGCTTCTGGCCGACACGCCTGCATTACCAAGCCGATTGCACGAACAGGGCTTTTCGTTCGAATATTCGCAGTTGGACGCCGCGCTGCAGCAGGTGATTGAATC
>JBNNDZ010000051.1:0-6271 GCA_050285865.1 Puniceicoccales bacterium | reverse complement strand
CACAAAAAAGCCGCTCCGTGGTTGGAGCGGCTTGATGGAAATGTGTCAGCGAAATTAGCCAACGGCGGCTTCCTGCTCGAAGAACAGGGCATCGTCCTTGACGAGCACGCGGATTGGTTCGCCACGCTTGACCTCCTCGCGAAGGATAGCTTCGGCGAGCGGGTCTTCGAGGTGACGCTCCACCGCGCGACGCAGCGGACGGGCACCGTATTTCTCGTCCCATCCACGCTCGATGAGGAACTCCTTCGCTTCGTCCGAGACGGTGAAGGTGATCTCGTGCGACTTGAGGCGTTTGACGACCTTGGCAAGTTCGAGGTCCACGATGCGGCTCATATGGTCGCGGGTCAGCTTGCGGAAGATCACGATCTCGGTGAGGCGATTCAGGAACTCCGGCTTGAAGACCTTCTTCGTGGCGTCGAGAATCTTGTCCTTCACGCGCTCGAAATCACGCATGTCGTCGAGACCGACATCGAAGCCCATCGCGGTGTTCTTCTGAAGCACTTCCGCGCCGACGTTCGAAGTCATGATGAGGATCGTGTTACGGAAGTCGACCGTGCGGCCGAGGCTGTCCGTGAGGCGACCATCTTCGAGGACCTGCAGGAGAATCTGCGCAACATCCGGGTGGGCCTTCTCGATTTCGTCGAAAAGGATCACGCAATATGGCTTGCGACGCACTTGCTCGGTGAGCTGGCCGCCTTCCTCGTATCCGACGTAGCCGGGTGGCGAACCGATTAGGCGGCTGAGCGCGAATTTCTCCATGTACTCGGACATGTCGATTTGGATCAGCGCGTCTTGATCGCCGAACATTTTCTCGGCCAGGATCTTCGCGAGGTGCGTTTTACCCACACCCGTGGGCCCGAGGAACATGAACGAACCGATCGGGCGACGCGGGTCCTTGAGGTCCGCACGCGAGCGGCGGAGCGCCTTGGAAATGACTTCCGTGGCTTCGTCCTGGCCGATAATGATCTTTTGCAGGTCCGCTTCGAGGCCGAGAAGTTTCTGGCTTTCGGTCTGCTCCATCTTGGACAGCGGAATACCGGTCCAGTCGGAGACGACTTCGCACATCGCTTCCTCGTCCACGGTGATGACCTGCTCTTCGCGGTTGGTCTTCCATTCCTCGATCATGCGCTCGCGCTTCGCACGGAGCTGCTTTTCCTGATCGCGGAACTTGGCCGCTTGTTCAAAGTGCTGCTTGCTGATCGCGTCTTCCTTTTGGGCACAGACTTCGTCGATTTCAGCCGCCATTTCTTCGATTTCCGGCGGACGATTCAGCGAGTCAATGCGGGCGCGTGAACCGGCTTCATCGAGCACGTCGATGGCCTTGTCCGGCAGGAAGCGCGCGGTGATGTAGCGGTCCGATAGCTTGACGGCGGTCTCAAGCGCTTCGTCAGTATAAGTGACCTTGTGGTGGTCCTCATACTTGCTGCGGATGCCTTGCAGAATCTTCAGCGCATCTTCTAGATTCGGTGCCTCAACCTTAACCGATTGGAAACGGCGGTCGAGCGCGCTGTCCTTCTCGATATACTTGCGGTATTCCGCGAGCGTCGTGGCACCAATGCACTGCAATTCACCGCGGCTCAGCGCAGGCTTAAAGATGTTGGAGGCGTCCATTGCGCCCTCAGCGGCACCTGCGCCAACGATGGTGTGAAGCTCGTCGATGAAGATAATGATGTTCTTCGCGCGGCGAATCTCGTCCATCACGGCCTTGATGCGCTCTTCGAACTGGCCACGATATTTCGTGCCCGCGACCATCAATGCGAGGTCAAGGGTGATGACGCGCTTGTCAGCGAGGATTTCCGGGACAACGCCTGATGCGATTTCCAAGGCAAGCCCTTCGACAATCGCGGTTTTGCCCACACCGGCCTCACCGATGAGCACCGGGTTGTTCTTGGTGCGGCGGCAAAGGATTTGGATCACGCGGCGGATTTCCTTTTTCCGGCCGACGACGGGGTCCATTTCGCCATTGCGGGCAAGCTCGGTCAAATCACGACCAAAGGCCTTGAGCGCAGGCGTCTTGACTTCTTTTTTGTCCTCGTTGCTGGGACCACCGGCTCCGGCAGGCTGCGGACCGCCCAAGGGCGCATCTTCGCTTTCGCCGGAGAAATTCGGGTCCAGCTCGGACAGGATTTCGTTGCGGCAACGCTCGATGTCGACATCGAGGCTCTTGAGCACGCGTGCGGCGACGCCCTCACCCTCTCGCAGCAGACCAAGCAAGATGTGCTCGGTGCCGATGTAGGAGTGATTGAGTGACTTCGCTTCCTTTCCGGCTAGGGCGAGCACCTTCTTCACGCGGGGCGTGTAAGGGATGCTGCCGGTCGGTTTGCTTTCGGGACCCGTGCCCACCTGCTTTTCCACGGCGGCGCGCACGGTATCCAGGTCCAATCCCATTTTTTGGAGGACGTTGACTGCCACCCCTTGCCCAAGGTTGATCAGACCGAGCAGCAAGTGCTCAGTCCCCACATAATTGTGGTGGAATCGGTCCGCCTCCTTACGAGCAAGGGCGAGGACCTGTTGGGCGCGGGGGGTAAAGTTGTTCATTGGCTCCATTAATTTAGACTTCCTAAGTTACACTATCAGTAAAATCACGAAATTGCCAGCTTGTCAAAATTCAGAGGCGGCATTGCACCAGTTTCTTCACGCATAATACGTGCCCGGGCGATGTCGCGACCGTCGCTGTCGATGTTTTCGCGTGCGGCAAATTGGATGTGGCCCGGCTGGCATTCGAGGAATAGACGGTCCACCTGTGCCCGCTGTTCGGTAGGCATTAGGCCAAGGTCTACGGCCAACCGAATGAGCGACAGAAAATTCATGGCCTCACTTGAGCTTAAAACGTGCCCATGACGCAGAATTCCGTAGGCACGGCCAATTTTATCGGCCAGCTTGCGCGGTTCATTCTCCACCAAACGGCCTCTGGCGTTGAGTTCCTGCTCCTTGATCGTGTCGATCACACTGGTCAGGCGCTTGATGATATCCTTTTCGCTTTCGCCCAGCGTTTGTTGGTTCGAAATCTGGAAAAGGCTGCCCGAGGCGTCCGATCCCTCACCAAACAATCCACGCACAACCATGCCGAGTTGGTTGACGGCGCGGACCACCTTTTCCATCTGTCCGGCAAGCACTAAGCCCGGCAAATGCATCATCACCGAAGCGCGTAAACCCGTTCCCACATTGGTCGGACAGGCGGTCAGGTAGCCCAGATCTTCGGAAAATGCGTAATCGAGCCTTTCTTCCAGGGCGGAATCAATCGAGTCAATCGAGGACCAGATATCATTGAAATGATACCCCGAACGCAGGACTTGAATACGCAGGTGGTCTTCCTCGTTAATCATGATGGCCGCAATCTGGTCCGGGCTCACCACGACCCCTGCCCCCGCCCCATGCGCGGACAATTCACGGCTGATCAAATGACGCTCAACGAGCACCTGCTTTTCGAGGTCAGAAAGTTTTTCGATTTCGAGCACGGAGCCGTTTTGCATCTCGGGCAGGCTGGCAATGGCCTTCTCACACTCTGCCAAAACGTCACGCCGTTGCGCCGCTTTGGCCCACCCCGGGAATGGGTGTCCTAACAAATTGCGCGCAAGGCGCACGCGGGTACTGATGACCACCTCCTGCGGCGGTTCGGCGGAGTGCGTCAGCTCGCTTTTGCCATCGATGAGCGGTTGGATTTGCATGCTTGCGTAAAAGGTCCGTGGCATGGATTACAGAAAAATCAATGCGCCGCACAACTGGGCGACGCCAACAAAAGAACAAGTGGGAGATTAAGCGGGACGATCCGCGTTATTTGGTAGTTCATAGTTACCCGAATCAAAAGCCGTTTGCAAGGCTTTCAACTCGTCGCGCAGTTCAGCGGCATTCTCATACTGCTCACGATTGATCGCAGCCTGCAGCTCGTGTTGCACCTGCTGGATGCGGGCTTTCATGCGCACGCGGGAAATCATACCGGCCGGCAGCTTACCATTGTGGCGCGTGCCCCGATGCATTTTTTCCAACATGGGTTCAATGAACTCGTCCAGGCTATCGTAACATTCCGGGCAACCAAAGCGACCGGACTTCTTGAAATCTCCGGGAGTAAACCCACAGGCCGGGCACGTGTGCTCGCTGTCTGGTTGCCCGGACTGGGCGAAACTTTGCTCCGACTGTGCGAGTAGCTCTGCCAGCGAGAAACCAGCCGGGTCGGTAACGCCCTGCTGGTGCGGGCATCCTTCGCAGAAATCCAGTTTTTTGATCTGGTTATTAATTATCTGCGTTAAATGGATTGTCGCCGGCTTCTGGCAATTGCTGCAATCGGGTGGCTTAGCCATGGTGCACTATGTATCGATTCGGTTGGGAATGTAAAGTTCCCGCGAACTTTCTTAAACTTATTATCGGCATTAGCTTGCCTGAACTAAGCTTTATCACCGTCAACCAGCGCGAGAGTGAACTCAATCGTCAACGCGGCCTTGCCGTCAATTTTCACTGAGCCACGCAGGAACTGAAAACCCCGCATCTCTTCTTTGAAGATGGCTTCGATCTCAACGGTGTCACCCGGCTTTACCATGCGCTTGAAACGCGCGTCCTGAATACGGGAAAGCACAGGCGTTTTGCCACTCGCTGAGCCCTCACCCATGCGATGAACCAGTAGGATTGCGCCCGTTTGAAAGACCGCTTCGCAAAGCAGCACACCAGGGGTGATTGGATTACCTGGATAATGACCTTCAAAAAATGCCTCATCGGCTCGGAGCGTACGACGACAAAGCGCACGGGATTCTTCCAGCTCGACAATTTCGTCGACAAACAGAAACGGAGGACGGTGTGGGATGGCGCGTAGAACTTCTTCCATGTCCCCTAATTCAATTGACCTTAGCATCACATTGGCAAAGATAATCGACAGTTGCTTTCGCATGAAAGACCCTAGTTTCAAGCAGCCTGCCACGGTCATCATTTCGCAACTCGTACCCGAGGCGCAAAGAGACGCTTTCGAACGCTGCCAGAACGAACTGACAGAGCGCGTTAAGCATTTCGATGGTTTCATCGGCAATGAGGTCATCCCCCCGAAGCCTGGCGTGCAGGAAGAATGGGTCGTTATTTTCCGATTCGACACTCCATCCAATCTGAATGACTGGCTGAAATCCCGTCAGCGGAGCGAAATCGTCGACCAGTTCCCGGGTATCCTGAGCGCTCCACCGAGGATGCAAATCATTGCTGAAGAGCCGAAAGAGCAGGCTGTTACAGCTGTATTTTCGCACCACATCAAGCCTGGTTGCGAAAACGATTACCGGGAGTGGCGTCGCAAAATTTACGAAACCCAGGAGCGTTTTGTTGGCTTTATGGGGCAGGAAAGCTTTGATCCGGTCGAAGGTCTAAACCGCGAATGGGTCGACATAGCCCGCTTCGATTCCAGCAAGACACTGGACCGCTGGTTGGCCTCCACCGATCGTAAGCGTCTATTGAAAGAACTTCAGCCCTTACTGGAAGATATGCACATCAACCGACTCGGCACGGGACTGGACGGATGGTTTCGCACGGACAACAAGGCGAATCTGGTTGAAGCTCCTCCCGCATGGAAGCAGGCCATATCAGTGTGGTTCGGCCTTTACCCCACGGTGATGCTGCTCACCCTATACTTTAATCCATTGCTGGGGAAAACGCCGTTCTCACTGGTCATGCTGATCGCCAACGCCGTTAGCGTGGCCCTGCTGACCTGGCTGGTCATGCCACTAGTAAATCGCCTGCTCGGCTTTTGGCTTTTGCCTAAAAAGCCAAGCGTTGCACTGGACGCCGGTGTCACCGCGGCAATCGTGGCGTTCCAATTCGGACTTTACTTGGTGTTTCATGCAATCCACCAAGGCGGGTAGCTGGGTACTACGTTAGTGCGTTGCTGAAGGCAGCAATCGTCCCAGCTTTAAACGGCTGTAGCCGACGTCAATGTCTAAGGCGCAAGCGCTATTACTGCTGATCCGAGCTCATAGCCGGATCACCAAGTTCGGGAATCGCGCGCAAGGCACTCGCTTCACCCCATTGCGCAAGCTTGCCATTGACGAAATACACGAAGTAAGCCGGATCCTTTTCGGATTTCTGATACTTCCAAGCTTCGACCCGCTGGCCCTGCTTATTCATCGACGCAGCAGCAACGGAGTAATCAGTGCCCAACTCGTCAGTAACTTCCTCTTTGGTCATGCCAAAGGAAAGGTCCTGCATGCGGGACGAGAAGCTCGAGCAACCGACGAAAGCCAGCGCCAACAGTGATAGTAGGACAATGCGGATCATGGACTCAAATTATGCATTCCCAAACCTC
>JBNNDZ010000050.1:0-2837 GCA_050285865.1 Puniceicoccales bacterium | reverse complement strand
ATGGGGGCCGTGCTCTTTTGGTTGTTTCTCGGGCTGGCGACCGGAACAACCGATGTGGAGTCATCGGGCGCTGAGGCTGCCTCGTAATGTTTGTTGCTTAAAAACCGGCGAGGCTTTCCGGGGCAGATTCCTGCTCACGCTCGCGCTTGGTGTCGCTGAGGTGTTGGTCGAAACCGACGCTGTAGAGCGTCAGCCCGCCTCTGCCGTTGTTAGCTAAAACTTGATAATCCGAGCGGTGGAGTGTGTGCGAGAGCAACGGCTTGTAGTCATCGCTGGGGTAGTTGTCCTTGGGGAGCTTCTCTTTTACCCAGTTTGCGCCGCCTCGGTTGAGTAGTAAAATGCCGTGCGCCTCCGGTTCGGTTAGGCCACCACTTCGTTTGTAGAATTCCAATACCGATCGGCCCTTGTAATAGACCACGACCACGATCCAGCCATCGGGCGCGCGTACGGGGCGATCTCGATCGTCCACTAAGTTGCTGCTGTAGGCGCGGCTGCCATCGGCTTTCTTGTAGTAAACACTGGTCTGGATTTCGCGGTCGTCGGTTGGCAGGAGGCCGTTGAATGGTGCGTCTTCCAAGTGCTGCGCGATGATCTCATTATCGGTGACTTCCACGGCGGCAGCCTCAGTTAAACGTCGCTCCAGGGTTGAGCGGTCTTCACCGATGCGTGCATGTGCGCCGAGGGAGATACCAGCCAGAATAAATACGATCAGTGACCAACGGGGTAGGGGCAAAGTCATGGCTTGATTGAATGCTCACGCCACCAATATGCAAGCATCGTTCACTGTCTGGCGATTGACTTCGTTACCGCGCGGATATAGCTTTGGGGAATGGAAGCGCGCCATTCATCGTGGGCAAGGTTGGGGTTGGGCTATGCTCTAATCCTATCCTCAACCACCCTTTGGTTGCTTGCGCCGCTTCCGTGGTGGCTGCCAGGGTTGACGATCGCCACCCGTGCCTTGACCGGGTGCTTGTTGATTGCTTTGGCAGAGCTCTCCTTTTACGGCGGCCTCTGGATATTGCCCGCCGACGAGGCACCGTACTTTTACCGCTGGCAACGCCTTAAACGGGGATTTCGACACCTGTTCGGGTGACGTTGTGTAGCCGTATTCAATCCGGCTTGATTATAGCAATGCGATGAGCCAAGTCTGAGTTGAAGTAGGTTTTCGCCCTTACATGGTTAAATATGCGATGCGAGATTTTGCTTGTGTTTGCCTTGGCAGACGGGCATTTTTACCGGTTTTCCTGATTTCCATTTAAATGGAGCCCGCCCAATGCGCGACGAATACTTAATTGAAGCCCAGAAAAAAGTAGAAGATCCCAACGTCCTGATCAACCTGGTTAGCCGCCGGGTGAAGCAGTTGAAGTATGGGATGAAGCCGCTCGTGGAGTCTCTCGAAAAGCTCGAGCCCGAGGATATCGCCCTGCGCGAAATCATTGAAGGTAAGATCGACTACGAACTCTACCACCCGCAGGAACAGGCTCTCTAAACGAGCCAGCACGGTATTTCCAGCGGATTGGCTTTCACCAGCCAGTCCGTTTTTTGTGTCCAATCTCATGGCCAAGAAGAAAAAAGACGATCACGTGAAGGAGGTGCGCAATGCCAAGGCGTTCCACAACTACTTCGTGGGCGATCGTTTCGAGGCAGGGGTTAAGTTGACTGGCCCGGAGGTGAAGTCCATCCGCGCTGGCAAGGGGCAGATTTCCGAATCATTCATCCGGATCGACAGCGATGGCGTGCCCACGCTTTACCACGCCTACATCGACGAATTTCAGTTCGACAGTTCGGGCAAACACAACCCGACCCGCCCTCGCAAGCTCCTCCTCCACAAGAAGGAGATCGAGCGCATAAAGAAGGAGATGGAAGCCGGTGGGCAGGCGCTGATTCCGCTTCGGCTTTATTTCAAGCAAGCTCTGATCAAGGTCGAGATCGCCCTTTGCAAAGGTAAAAAACTCCACGACAAGCGCGACACGATTAAGAAGAAAGAGCAACTCCGCGAAGCCGAGCGCGCCGTTTCATATCGGCGGTAGTCATTCAAGGCAGAAGGCAGATGGGAGAAGGCAGAAGTGGCTAGTTTGATTGGCGTACTCTTTTATAGATCTGTTTCGTTTGGTTCTATATTCATAAATCGAACTACATTTCTTCAGCCATCTTCATTCTGACTTCTGCCTTTCTTCAAACATCATGCTCCACGTTGTTCTGCACCAGCCGGAAATTCCGCAAAATACCGGTAACATCGGGCGGATGTGCGCGATCACGAAATGCGCCCTGCATCTGGTCCATCCACTCGGTTTTGTCATCACCGACCGGCAACTTAAACGCAGTGGGATGGATTACTGGCATACGCTCGATGTGCGGCATCATGCGGACTGGGCGGCATTTCGCAATGAAGTGAAGCCGCCGCGCAGTTGGCTCCTGACGACGAAGGCCGAGCGCACCATCTGGGATGTCGAATTTGCCCCCGGCGATGCCCTTGTTTTTGGAAATGAAGGCCACGGTGCACCGGAGTTTCTGCATGATGAGTTGGACGCGACTCGGATAACGATTCCACAGTTTGACTCCGATCTTCGCTCACTAAACTTATCTACGGCCGCTGGTATCGCGGTTTACGAGGCTTTGCGGCAGCTCAAAGTCCGTGGTGAAAAAGGATGAATTTTTCCTGTTCGACGGGCTTGCGCGATTGGCGAAATTCTTGCTAAATGAGGCAATGATGAGTCGCACCCGTTTGATCCTTCTTGTTTTGATTGCAGCATTGTTCGCGCTTTCCAGCGGCGGATGCTCCGGCACGAACACGGATGACCATGGTGTCGTCCGCGAATCCGGTGGCTGGTTCTAAG